>CAYYHO010000251.1:0-2985 GCA_964471725.1 uncultured Methyloversatilis sp.
ACGACGGCGACGAAGGTCGCCGAGACGTGCTTGAGCGCCCAGTTGTAGCTGGTGTGGCCGATCAGCTGCGGGCCGAGCGCCATGCCGGCGAGCGCGAGCCAGCCGGCGAAGGCGAAGCCGGTCAGCGGCTGGCCGCTGCCGCCCGCGGCGGCGAACAACAGCACGGCCGCGATGCCGTAGGTGAGCCAGACGTAGAGCGCCAGCGTCAGGCCCGCGCGCAGGCGGCGGCCGATCATCAGGTAGGCCGAGAAGCACCACGCGCCGACCAGCGCGAGCGCGTTGCCGAGCAGGCTGTCGCCGCCGGTGGCGGCCTGCTGGCTGTCGCCGAGGAAGATGAGGAAGGATCCGGCGAGCGACAGCGCGATGCCGGCGAGCATGGCCCGACCCGGCCGCTCGCCGAACAGCACGAAGCTGGCGAGGCCGATCCACAGCGGATTGGTGGTGACCAACGCGGTCGACGAAGCTACCGAGGTGTATTCGAGCGAGGAGATCCACGTGCCGAAATGCGCCGCGAGGCAGGCGCCGGCGGCGAGGCCGAGGAACAGTTGCCGCCGCGTGAAGGACTCGCCATAACGGAAGAATGCCGCGAGCGCGAAGGGCGACGCCACGAGCGCAGCGAAGCCGAGCCGCCACGCGGCGATCGACAGCGAGGGCACGCCGGCGCCCTGTGCCAGCCGGGCGAGGATGCCGCCGAAGGAAATCGCCAGCAGCCCGATGCCGAGCACGACGAAGGGCAGCCAGCGGGGCAAGGCGCGTTCGGTCAGGATGCGTGCCCGCCTTCGAGATACGCGGCGCGCACCTCGGGGCTCGCCAGCAGCTCGGCACCCGTACCGGCCAGCACGACTTCGCCGTGCTGCAGGACCAGCCCGCGATGCGCGCAGCGCAGCGCGTGGTGGGCGTTCTGCTCGACCAGCAGGATGGTCATGCCGTGGTCGCGATTGAGTGCGCGGATGATCTCGAAGACGCGCCGGATGTAGAGCGGCGCGAGGCCGAGCGAGGGCTCGTCGAGCATCAGCAGCTTGGGCCGGCTCATCAGCCCGCGCGCAATCGCCAGCATTTGTTGTTCGCCGCCCGAGAGCGTGCCGGCGCGCTGGCCGATGCGCTCGGCGAGGATCGGGAACAGCGCGAACATGCGCTGGAGGTCGGCGTCGAAATTCGCCGGGTCGCCGAAGCCGGCGCCCATCTGCAGGTTCTCCAGCACGGTCATGCGCGGAAAGATGCGCCGCCCTTCCGGCACCAGCGCGATGCCGCGCCGCGCGATCGCGTGCGGATTGAGCCGCGTGATGTCCTCGCCGTCGAAGACGATGCGGCCGGCGGAGGCGCGCGGCGCGCCGAGCAGCGTCATCATCAGCGTGGATTTGCCGGCGCCATTGGCGCCGATCAGCGTGACGATCTCGCCGGCATTCACCTCGAGCTCGATACCCTTCAGCGCGTGGATGTGGCCGTAATGCGCATGCACGCCGGACAGCCTGAGGAGACTCATGCAGCCTCCTCTTCGCCAAGGTAGGCCTTGATGACCTGCGGGTCGTTCTGCACTTCCGTCGGCGTGCCTGCCGCGATCCTGCGGCCGTAGTTGAGCACCACGATGTGGTCGGAGACCTTCATCACCACGCTCATGTCGTGCTCGATCAGCAGCACGGCGATGTCCTCGTCGCGCGCGAGGTGCACCAGCAGTTCGTTGAGCGCGGCCGACTCGCGCGGATTGAGGCCGGCCGCCGGTTCGTCGAGGCACAGCAGCACCGGGTCGGCGCACAGCGCGCGGGCGATCTCGATGCGCCGCTGCGTGCCGTAGGGCAGCGCGCCGGCGGCGATGTCGGCGCACGCCGTGAGGCCGAGGCGTGTCAGCCAGTGCATCGCCTTTTCGATCGCGGCGGTCTCGGCGCGCCGGTAGCCGGCCAGCTTGAACAGCCCGGCCAGCGAGAACACCGAGGCGCCCTGCAGGACATTGTGCTGCGCGACGATGAGGTTTTCCAGCACCGTCATCTTGGGAAACAGGCGGATGTTCTGGAAGGTGCGCACCACCTGCGCGTCGCGCGCGACGCGGTAGGAGGGGAAGTTTTCGAGTCGCGTCGCGCCCCGCACCGGATGTTGCAGGGTGACGCGGCCGACCGTCGGCCGGTAAAAGCCGGTGATGCAGTTGAACAGCGTCGTCTTGCCCGCGCCGTTGGGGCCGATGATCGAGGTCACCGACCTGGCCGGCGCTGCGAACGACAGGTCGTCGATGGCGGTCAGGCCGCCGAAGCGCATCGTCAGGGCGTCGACCTTGAGAATGGCGTCGTTCATGGCGCGGCCTCGGGCGCCCGCAAGGTCGGCTCGCGGTGCGCGAGCAGGCCGCCGGGCTTCCAGATCATGATCAGGATCATCGCCAGGCCGAACAGCAGCATGCGGTATTCGGCGAAATCGCGGCCGATCTCGGGCAGCAGCACCAGCACCAGCGCGGCGAGCACGACGCCGAGCTGGCTGCCCATGCCGCCCAGCACGACGATCGCGAGGATGATCGCCGACTCGGTGAATACGAAGGATTCCGGCGAGATGAAGCCCTGCCGCGCGGCGAAGAACACGCCGGCGACCCCGCCCAGCATCGCGCCGATGGCGAAGGCCGAGAGCTTGACGTTGATGACGTTCATGCCCAAGGCTTTACACGCTATCTCGTCCTCGCGCACGGCTTCCCAGGCGCGGCCGATCGGCAGCTTGCGCAGCCGCGAGACGAACAGGTTGGTCAGCAGCGCCAGCACGAGGATCAGGTAGTAGAGGAAGATCAGGCGATGCGCGGGCACGAACTCGATGCCGAAGAACTGCGCGAAGGTCGGCGGTCCGTCATCGACCGGCGGCTTGAAGGGCAGGCCGAAGAAAGTCGGGCGCGGAATCGAGGCGATGCCGTTCGGGCCGCCGGACAGCTCCGTCCAATTCACCAGGATGACGCGGATGATCTCGCCGAAGCCGAGCGTGACGATGGCGAGATAGTCGCCGCGCAGGCGCAGCGTC
>CAYYHO010000252.1:0-2983 GCA_964471725.1 uncultured Methyloversatilis sp.
AGGGCACGACCTTCCATTCCATCTTGAGGCCGAGCTGCTTGACGATGGCCTCGGCGATATCGACCTCGAAGCCGGTCAGCTTGGTGCCTTCATAGTAGTTGAATGGCGCGAAGGCACCCTCGGTGGCGACGATCATCGTGCCGGACGACTTGATGGTGTTCCAGTCGCGTGCCTGGGCGCTGCCCATGGCGAGCACCGGCAGGGTGAGAAGAATGCCTAGGCATTTGGCGATCTTGCGCATAAAACCTCCTAGTGAAAACAAGGGAAAGCGAATCCTGCAATGAACACGGCGATTCGCGCGAGGTGAGCTTGATTATTGGCTCGGGTATCAAGCCGGGTCTTCCGGCCGGATTTGAAAGGGCGCAATTCTAGTACAAAAGCCATTCGCTTCGCGCCTTATCCGTTCTTCTGCCGGCCGGGCTGTCAGCCGCGCAATGCCTGCAATTCGGCAATGGTGATGCGCAGGCGGTTCGCCAGGGTGTTGCCCAGGTTTTTCAGGATGGCGATGGCGACGCTGCGATGGGCCTCGGCGAGTGCAGCGAAATGCTCGTGCGGCAATACATAGACTTCGACATCCGAGAGCGCCAGGGCGTCACTCGTATGGGCGGCCTGGGGCGTGTCGTCGAGAAATCTGCGGCCGCCGATCATGTCGCCGGGGCCGGCGGTCGCCAGGTGATAGTGTTCCTTTTTGCGGATCGGCAACAGCAGCTTGACCGTGCCGCGGCGGATGATGAACAGTTCGTTGCCGGGACTGCCGGCCTTGAAAACGCGCTTGCCGGCCTTGATGCTGCGTAGCGTCATGACGGCTTCCAGCGCAGCGATGGATTCCGCCGAACAAGCCGCGAACGCGGGCATAACCGGCGGCTCGAGCACCGTCGCCGCTTGCGCATCGCCCGCTGTTTCCGCCAGCGTCTGCGACTTGACCCAGTCGAGCGCCTCGTCGAGCTGGCGGAAGGCGAAGGCATGATTGGTCGGCAGCACCACACCGGTCTCCTTGAGGAAGCGCTTCATCTTCAGGCCGCTGGGCAGGTCTTTGGGAATGTCGCAAAATACCAGGCAGGCATCGTGTTCCGCCAGGCGTTCGTTGATCTGTTCCAGCACGTGGGTGGCGGTGACATCGAGCGACTGCACGCGCCGCATGCTGAGGATGAGGTATTTGCGGCGGCCGATTTCGGGTTCCAGAGCCGCATGCAGCTGGTTTGCGGTGCCGAAGAACAGGCTGCCCTGCAGTTCGAACACGACCATCTCGCTGCCTTCCTGCTGCAGTACCTGCCGTTCCGCTTCGGAGCGGGCGCGCTTGAGGAGGATGTCGCTGCCCTCGATGCGGTTGCGCACCACCGAGCTCCTGGTCTGCTCGCGTATGAACAGCAGCATGGCGAGACCCACGCCGACACCCGAAGCGGCGATCAGGTTGCCGAATACCGCCACCATGACGACGACGAGAATGACGAAGAAGTCGACGCGTGTCGAGGGCGCGTAGAAGAAGGCCAGGCTTTGCCGGTCGATCATGCGGAAGCCGATGACGATCAGGATGGCAGCGAGCGCCGCGACGGGTACCCAGGCGATCAGCGGCGCGAGCAGCAGGAAGGCGGCGAGGGAAAAGACGCCGCTCAGCAGGCCGGATGCCCGTGTCGTACCGCCGCTGCCGACGTTGATCAGCGAAGCGCCCATGGTGCCGGCGCCGGGAATGCCCCCCACCAGCGCGGCGGCCATGTTGCCGAGGCCCTGGCCGACCAGCTCGCGGTTCGAATCGTGGTGCGATCTGGTCATTGCGTCGATCACCACGCAGGTTTTCAGGGTGTCGATGGACAGCAGCACCGCCAGCGTGAGCGCCGGCACCAGTACCTGCAGCACCACCGTCAGGCCGAGGCCGTGCAGCGCCTGGACATGGAGGTTGATGCTGTCAGCGAGGCTGGCTTCGCTGCTGGTCAAGGCGCCGACGAGCAGCGGATTGTCCGCGGTGGCGAGCAATGCCGGGTCCAGCAGGCCGAGCAGCAGATAGGCCGCGATGCCGGCCAGCAGGGCGAGGATGGCTGCCGGCACTGCCCGCGTCAGGCGTGGCATCCACAGCATGGCGCCGATGCCCAGGCTGCCGACCACGATGCTCTGCCAGGCCCACTGGTCAGGTTTGCCGAGCGCTTCGAGCAGCGTCATCCCGGCCGGTGCGCCGAGCAGCTTGGGTATCTGGCTGCCGATGATGATGAGGCCGACGCCGGTGAGATAGCCGCTGACCACCGGGTAGGGGATGTACTTGATCAGGCGGCCGATGCCCGCGACGCCGAGGGAGATCTGGATGGCGCCGGCCAGCAGGCCGATGAGGGCGAGCAGCAGGATGATCGTTTCGGCGGGCGCGCCCTGCTGGGTGAAGCCGATCGCCAGCGCGGCGAGCACCGCGGCGGCGGGTGCGCAAGGGGCCGTGATGAGCCGCTGGGTGCCGCCGAAGGCCGGTGCGACCAGGCCGAGGGCGGTGGCGCCGAGTATGCCGGCCAGTGCGCCATGCGCTGCCATGGAGCCGCCCAGCGGCGCAAAGACGGCGACGCCGAAGGCGATCGCCGCGGGCAATGCAACCAGCATGGCGGCCAAGCCGCCCCAGACATCGCCGACGAGGTGGGGGCGGTTGAGCAGGAAGGACTTCACGCTGGTTTCGAACATGGTTGCTCGCTGTTAGTGAATCTCCCGTGTTTCCAGAAAAGTCAGCGTCGGGTGGCGTTCCTGCGTCATCTGGAGATTGACGCGATTGGGGGCGAGATAGACGTAATCGCCGGCGCCGTCGAGGGCGAGGTTGACGCCGGCCTTGTCGGCCAGTGCGCGCAGGTCGGCGTCGCTGCCGCGCAGCCAGCGCGCGGTGGCGACCGGGTAGGGCTCGAAGAGGACATCGACACCGTATTCGAATTCGAGCCGGTGGGCGACGACGTCGAATTGCAGGATGCCGACGGCGCCGAGGATCAGGTCGTTACTGCCGAGCGGCTTGAAGAGCTGGGTC
>CAYYHO010000253.1:0-2968 GCA_964471725.1 uncultured Methyloversatilis sp.
GATGGAATACGAGCGCATCAAGCTGGCGGCGGCGAAACTCGATGCCCTGCCGCAGGTGCACCGCGACTACGAATGGACGGCGGTGTGGATTGCCGACAAGCTCGCGGTGCGCGAGCCGGAAGTGAGCGTGCATGACCTGCAGGTGGTGTGGCTGGCCCTCATGCGCCAGGCCAAGATGCACCAGCATCACCGCATCCAGCGCGAGGAGCTTTCGGTGCGTGAACACATGGGTCTGATTCTGCGCCGTCTGCAAGGCCGCAACTACGTCGTCTTCGAGGACCTGTTCGAGGTGGGCGGCCGCCACAGCAGCCGCGCCAGCCTGGTGGTCAGCTTTCTCGCCATCCTCGAACTGTCCCGCGAAAGCCTCGTCGAACTGACCCAGAGCGAGGCCCTGGCGCCCATCTATGTAAAATTGAAAGATGCTGCAACTCTACAAGCCTGAAGACTACAAGCGCGTGCTGGAAACGGCGCTGCTCGCCGCGGTCGAGCCGATGCCGCTGGTCGAACTGAAGAAACTGTTCGACCAGCCCTTCGATGACGACACCTGGCGCAGCCTGCTGGACGATCTGCGCCGCGACTGGACGGACCGCGGGGTCGAACTGGTGCAGCTGGCCTCGGGCTGGCGTTTCCAGACCCGGCCCGAATATCAGGGCTACCTCGACCGCCTGAAGAACGAAAGACCGGCCAAGTATTCGCGTGCCGTCATGGAAACACTGGCCATCGTCGCCTATCGTCAGCCGGTGACGCGCGGCGACATCGAGGACATCCGTGGCGTCGCCGTTTCGCCCAACGTGATCAGAACCTTGGAAGGGCGCGGCTGGATCGATGCCGTCGGCCACCGCGACTCGCCCGGCCGGCCGGCGCTGTATGCCACCACACGGAAGTTTCTCGATGACTTGTGTCTGCGTAGCCTCTCCGAATTGCCGCCGCTGGCCGAAATCGAACGGATGATAGATGCCCAAACCAACGAACCCAAAGAACTCGTCGCAGACCTCCCGCAGCCCGGCGGGCAAGACCCCGGCGGCGCGGACTCAGCGCAAAGCGACGCCTTTCCGGCCGCCAGCGCGAGCTGACCAGCCGGCTCGTCAGGCTGGCCATCCTGCAGCAGTCCTTGCCGCAGAGCAGCCGACGGTCAAGCTGCAAAAAGCGCTCGCCGACGCCGGCCTCGGCGCACGGCGCGAGATCGAGGAATGGATCGCCGCGGGACGCGTCGCCGTCAATGGCGAACCGGCGCATCTCGGGCAACGCATCGCGTTTGGCGACAAGGTCAAGGTAGGCGGCCGCCTGATCAACCTGCATTTTGCCGATCGCATTTCGCGTGTGCTCCTCTATCACAAGCCCGAGGGCGAAATCGTCTCGCGCGACGACCCGCAGGGCCGCCCCAGCGTCTTCAATGCCCTGCCGCGCCTGCGCGGCGGGCGCTGGATCGCCATCGGCCGGCTCGACTTCAATTCCTGCGGCTTGCTGTTGTTTACCAGCGATGGCGCATTGGCCAACCGACTGATGCATCCCCGCTACGGGATCGACCGCGAATACGCGGTGCGTGTGCTCGGCGAGGTGGGCGAAACGGCGCTCAAGCAACTGACCGAGGGCATCGAGCTCGAAGACGGCATGGCCAAGTTCATCCGGCTCAGGCCGGCGGGCGGGGAGGGCGCCAATCACTGGTACAACGTCACGCTCGATGAAGGGCGCAATCGCGAGGTGCGACGCATGTTCGAGGCGGTTGGCGTCACCGTCAGCCGCCTGATGCGCGTGCGTTACGGGCCCATCGTGCTGCCGTCAAACCTGAAGCGCGGCCAGAGCCGCGAGTTGACGCCGGATGAAGTCAAGGCGCTGCTCAAGGCTTTAAAAGCTGAGGCTTGAACCGTTTCCCTTGTCGTGTAGGCGGGATTTGTCCTTTACTTGACAGGCCATGTGCCTGTATAATCAAACCCTTTCACGCGCAGGACGATTTACCTTTTCGATTTTCCTTTTCCCTCCGCGCGTGGGCGGGAAGTTTGGCAGAAATGGGCAGTTGCCCATTTTTTTTTGGGTTTGGGGCGAGCGACACGGCTTATGGCGGATCTGGCGGGATTGATCGAACAGACAGTCACAGGACTGGGCTATGAACTCGTGGACTTCGAAACGAGTCCGCGGGCGCGTTTGTTGCGCGTGTTCATAGACCGGCTGCCCGCGCCGGGCGAAACGGCGCAGCGCAGCGGCGTGACGATCGAGGATTGCTCCGCCGTCAGCCATCAGCTGACGCGGCTGTTCATGGTCGAGAACATCGACTATGACCGTCTCGAGGTGTCTTCGCCGGGCATGGACCGGCCCCTGAAAAAACCAGCTGATTTCGAGCGCTTTGCGGGCCACGAGGTGCAAATCAAACTGCGCATCCCCGCCGCGGGGCGGCGCAATTTCACCGGGGTGATCCTCGGCCTGGTCGAAGACCGGGTGCGCCTCAGGGTGGCCGGCGAAGCGAACAAAGAAGCGGCCAAGGATGCGGCCAAGGAAGCGGCGGTGGAGCACGAGTTCCTTCTCGACAATGTCGAGAAGGCGCGTCTGGTGCCCAAGTTCTGAATGCCGATCGGCGAATTTAATTGAAATTGAGCGGGAGAAACAAATGAGTCGCGAATTGCTGCTGTTGGTCGATGCGCTGGCGCGTGAAAAGAACGTCAGCAAGGACATCGTCTTCACCGCCCTCGAACTGGCGCTTGCCTCGGCGACCAAGAAGCGTATCCACGACGAAGCGGATGTGCGTGTCGAGGTCGACCGCGAAACCGGCAACTACGAAGCCTTCCGTCGCTGGCTGGTGCTCGACGACGAGGAAGTGGAAATTCCCGCCCAGCAGATCGGCCTGACCGAGGCGCGCGAGCAGGTGGCGGACGTGCAGATCGAAGACTTCATCGAGCAGGCGCTCGAGCCCATCGATTTTGGCCGCATCGGCGCCCAGGCTGCCAAGCAGGTCATTCTGCAGAAGATCCGCGAC
>CAYYHO010000254.1:0-2966 GCA_964471725.1 uncultured Methyloversatilis sp.
TGGTCAGGCCGTCACGGCCCAAGCGGTCGAGCAGTTCGCGCACCCGTGGCGAGAAAAATTCCGCATCGAGTCGGCCTGCGGTAAATGCCTCGCCGCTGCTGCGCACGTAACTCAACGGGGCCGGGGCCTGCCAGTTGTCGAGGTTGAGGGCATGCATTAGGGTGGTTTCGGCGTTTATGAGGTATTTGCGGCTCGATTCCAATGCCGCATATCCTGTCTCAACCGCCCGAACGATTTCGTTTTCAAGGGCGTTGGCAAAGCGGGGCACCGGCAATTGATCCATGTCTTCCAATAGCAGGCCGGTTTGTACAGCGCCCCGCTTCCAGCGTTCTGTCAACGCGCGCCCAACCGCCGACGATAGGTACGCAGCAAGGTAGGCGGACCGGACAGTCTTGGGACGAAGGATTGCTAGTTTGCAGCTGCATGTGGCTTGTCGGTCGCTCTTGACCAGGCTGGTTTCGCCTACCGTGCCAATGATCGACAACAGAACATCTCCCTGCATGAGATGCGAACGTCCCATGGACGCTTGGTTGTACGCTTCGACGGTGATGGTGTTGGGCGCACTTTGCTCGATAAAGAAGTTGCCGACGACATCCTGCCCTCGGTAATAGGGAATGCCATCATCCACGAACGATTCGCTCATCGAGAAATGATTGCCGTCCGACACATCGACAAGTTGCGCGACCGACTCCGTGCGCAAGCGGGACAACATTTCGGCATTACGCAAATGCCGGTGCTGGAAAAACTCCGCATCTATGCGCCAAGTGCGCTCCAACTCCGAAAGTTTGCGTTCGGAAATCTCCAGCCCCTCCAACAGGCGCGCGTAGCGCGCCGCGTCGAAGGGGCCTAGCGAAAAAAACTCAGGCCCTCTTTTTTGGCGAACTCGATGAAGGCCTCGGCGATGCCATCCGGCGTGCGCTGGCCATCCTGCAATTCATGGCTGAACAGGTCGTGCTTCACGACGAGATGGCCGTGCGCGTCGAGGGCGAAGGCGTCCAAGTCCTGCGGCGAGGCATCGTAGCGATCGACTGCCTCTGCGACCAGATTCGCCGGTGGTGTTTCGGCAGCCTTGGCCCACGCCGCCACATCCTTCCACTTGACGAAAATCTTGTCGCCAGAACTGTCTTTTGACGGTTCTCGCATGGTGGCGAAGAAGATCGGGTAATCGTCCCGCTGCGGGCACAGCGGGCCGGCAGCATCGTCGTCGTTCCACTTTTGCACGAACAGCACGCTGGTCTTGGTGCCGGTGTGCGGCTTGAAGACGTTGCCGTGCAGGCCGACGACGGCGAGGATGCGGCAGTGTTCGGCGACATATTCGCGGATGCGTTTGTCGCTGGCGTTGTTGAAGCGGCCTTGCGGCAAAACGACGGCCATGCGCCCGCCGGGGCGCAGGAAGGACAGATTGCGCTCGATGAACAGGATGTCGCGGCCGACGGCGCTCTGGTGCTTGCCGTCGGGTTTCTTGCCGAGCTCGTACTTGGCGAGGATGCGCGTTTCCTTGATGTCGCCGGCAAAGGGCGGATTGGCCATCAGCACGTCAAAACCGAAATCGCGGTTGCCGGTTTTGTCGGCGCGCAGTTTGCGCAGCTTCTTCCAGCCTTCGCCGTAGATATCGCGCCAGGCTGCGTCGTCGTCGGTCTTTTCGTGCCAGCGTTCGTAGTCCAGCGTGTTGAGATGCAGCACGTTAGTCTGGCCGTCGCCGGCGATCAGGTTGAGGGTGCGTCCGACGCGCACGGCCTTTTCGTCGAAGTCGATGGCGAACACCTTGTTGCGCACATAGTCCTCGCAGCGCGCCGGTTTTTTCTCGGTGGTGAAGAGATGGCTCTTGGCCAGTCCTTCCGCCTTTATGATCTGTTCCCAGACATGGAAGATGCCATGCACGGGAAAACCGCAACTGCCGGCGGCGGTGTCGATCAGGGTTTCGTGCTCACGCGGGTTCATCATCTTCACGCACAGGTCGATGACGTAGCGCGGCGTGAAGTATTGGCCCTTATCGCCCTTGCTCGATTTGTTGATGAGGTATTCGAAGGCCTCGTCGACGACTTCGAGATTGGAGTTGAACAGCTTGACCTTTTCCAGCGAGGCGACGCAGACGGCCAGGTGGCTGGGCGTAAGGTCGATTTTCGCGCTCTCGGGAAAGATGCCCTCCCACTTGGCGCGGGCTTTATCGAACAGGTCTTGAATCTTCGCCTTGAGTTCGGTTTCGGTGTCGCCGTAATTCTTGAAAACGAGGTGCCGCTTCTTGTCGCGGCCGCCTTCCATTTCGTCATAGAGCTTGGTGAACACCAGCTTGAACAACTCCTCGAACACATCGACGCCGGCATTGGCCAGCACTTCGTCCTCCATTTCGAGGATCAGGTCCTTGAGCGATTTTTTCTCGTTGACGAGTTTGTCGCGCTTGACCAGATCGTCGATGGTCCAGCGCTCCGAGAGGACGTCAGACAGCTTTTCAAGCGCCGACGGGATGGCCGGAATGTCTTCGAAGTAGTTGGGATCCTTGCGGTGATAGTAGGAAATCTGCTCGCCGTTGGTCCACACGCCCATCGGTGCGCCGGTGGCGTTGCAATAGCTTTTGAGCTGTTCCTTGCCGTCCTTGAGCTTGGGTTTCTTGAGTTCGACAAGGATGTAGGGTGCAGTGGTCTTGTCCTTGTCGAAAATGCAGATGTCGGCGCGTTTCTTTTCGCGGCCGAAGGTGACTTCGTGCTCGACCTCCATCCGGCTGACCGAATAGCCCAGGTCGTCGCGCAACACCATCACATATAACTGCCGTACCGCCTCTTCGGGCGTGAGCTTGATCGGCTTTCCGCGCACCAGGCAGGTGACGTAGGGGGCGGCTTTCTTACCGGATTCCTTGAGCGTAATGGCCGTTTCCAGCGCGGCGATTTGCTCCGGCTTGAACTGGCTGAGCTTGTAGGCGCTGTCCTGAAGCAATGCGGAAAGGAGAGGGGTCATGTTTTCTCGCTTGA
>CAYYHO010000255.1:0-2944 GCA_964471725.1 uncultured Methyloversatilis sp.
GCGGCGGTCTCCAAAACCGCAGGTTGGGGGTTCGATTCCCTCTGCCCCTGCCACCTCATTGATGGAAACAGGCAAACACTGACATGGCCGATACACTGAAGTTCGTGCTGGCGCTACTGCTGGTAGCGGCGGGCATCGCGGGCTTTTATTTCCTTTCCGAGCAGGCACTGGTCCTGCGCGTGCTGGCCGTGCTGCTGGGTCTGGCGGCGGGCATTGCCGTCGCCTGGTTTACCGAACCTGGGCAGCGCTTTGTCGAGTTGGCGCGCGAAGCGGTGGTGGAGGCCAAGAAGGTCGTCTGGCCCTCGCGCAAGGAAACTGTGCAGACAACGGGAATCGTGTTTGCCTTTGTCGTGGTCATGGCAATCATCCTGTGGCTCACCGACAAGACGCTCGAGTGGGTGCTTTACGATCTCGTGCTTGGTTGGCGGAACAAATCATGACAAAACGCTGGTACGTGGTACACGCCTATTCTGGCTTTGAGAAATCGGTGCAGCGCGCGCTGGTCGAGCGCATTGCGCGCGCGGGCATGCAGGACAGTTTCGGGCAGATTCTCGTGCCGGTCGAGGAAGTCGTGGAAATGAAAAGCGGCCAGAAGCATACCTCGGAGCGCAAGTTCTTCCCCGGCTACGTGCTGGTCGAAATGGACATGAACGACGACTCGTGGCACCTCGTCAAGAGCACGCCCAAGGTGACCGGTTTCGTAGGTGGCACGGCCACCAAGCCGACGCCGATTTCCGCGAAGGAAGTCGACAAGATCATGCAGCAGATGCAGGAAGGCGTCGAGAAGCCGCGCCCCAAGGTGTTGTTCGAGGCGGGCGAGCTGGTGCGCATCAAGGATGGCCCGTTCACCGATTTCAACGGCAACGTCGAGGAAGTGAATTACGAAAAGAGCCGTCTGCGTGTTTCGGTGACGATTTTCGGGCGTGCCACGCCGGTGGAACTGGAGTTCGCCCAGGTCGAGAAGGCTTGAAATGATTTAGGGCTGCGTGGCCGCGGCGCAGGAAGGATGAGGCGCGGCAAGAGGAGCATGAGTAGGGCGACCGAAAGTGCGATATCACTCAATTTTGGAGTTATTTGGCATGGCAAAGAAAATCATCGGCTACATCAAGCTGCAAGTGCCGGCGGGCAAGGCGAACCCCTCGCCCCCGATCGGCCCCGCGCTCGGCCAGCGCGGTCTCAACATCATGGAATTCTGCAAGGCGTTCAACGCCAAGACCCAGGGCCTGGAACCGGGCTTGCCGATTCCTTGCGTGATCACGGCCTACGCGGACAAGAGTTTCACCTTCATCATGAAGACGCCGCCGGCAACCATCCTGATCAAGAAGGCGGCAGGCATCCAGAAGGGTTCGCCGAAGCCGCATACCGACAAGGTCGGCAAGATCACGCGTGCGCAGGCCGAGGAGATCGCCAAGACCAAGATGCAGGATCTAACCGCTGCCGACATGGATGCGGCAGTGCGCACCATTGCTGGCAGTGCCCGCAGCATGGGCATTACCGTGGAAGGAGTCTGACATGGCGAAACATTCCAAGCGAGTTGTCGCGGCGCGCGCCAAGGTTGATCGCAACAAGAACTATCCCCTGAGCGACGCGCTGACCCTGGTCAAGGAAAATGCAACCGCCAAGTTCGATGAATCCGTCGACGTGGCCGTCAACCTGGGCATCGATGCCCGCAAATCGGACCAGCTCGTGCGCGGCTCCGTTGTCTTGCCGGCAGGTACCGGCAAGACCGTGCGTGTCGCGGTATTCGCCCAGGGTGCCAAGGCCGAGGAGGCCAGGGCGGCGGGCGCCGATATCGTCGGCTTTGACGATCTGGCCGCCGCGGTCAAGGGCGGCACCATCGATTTCGGAGTCTGCATCGCCACCCCGGATGCCATGAAGGTGGTCGGCCAGCTGGGCCAGATACTCGGTCCGCGCGGCCTGATGCCGAACCCCAAGGTGGGTACGGTGACGATGGACGTCACGACCGCCGTGAGGAATGCCAAGGCTGGCCAGGTGCAGTACCGTACCGACAAGGCGGGGATCGTGATGTGCTCGATCGGCCGTGCATCGTTTTCCATCGATCAGCTGCAGCAGAACCTGTCTGCGCTGATTGGGGCGCTCAACAAGGCCAAGCCGGCCGCCGCAAAGGGACAGTACCTGAAGAAGATTTCGGTGTCCTCGACCATGGGCGCCGGCATTCGTGTCGATCAGGCCAGCCTGGTTGCCACGGCGCAGGCGTAGTCGTTGCAATGAACTTTGGGCCGTTGCCTCGCCTGCATGGGGGGCGGCGGGTTATCAAAGACCGCAGGTGTTCGCAAGGACCTAAATGTTGGCAGCCGAGCTTCGGAAATTGAGCAAAGTTGCAGCAGCCTGCGCAGATGGCGTTACCCGATGACAGGAATCGAACGATTCCTGAATGAAGGTCGCCGTATCGCCAGCGCCGATTTTCGGCGTTGGAGTTTGACTAGGAGTTGACCGTGGGTCTCAATCTTGACGACAAGAAGGCGGTAGTAGCTGAGGTGTCCGCAGAAGTTGCGCACGCCCAGTCGATTATCGTCGCCGAGTACCGTGGTCTCGAAGTGAGTGATATCACCGTTCTGCGTGCCAACGCACGCCAGGCCGGGGTGTATCTGCGTGTGCTGAAAAATACCCTTGTGCGTCGCGCCGTCGCCGGCACGCCGTTCGCGGGTCTTGCTGACAAACTGGTCGGACCGCTGATCTATGGAGTTTCCAAGGATCCAGTCGCCGCTGCCAAGGTGTTGCACGACTTTGCCAAGGGTAATCAAAAGCTCGCCCTCAAGGCGGGTGCCATGCCCAACTACGTCATGGACGCAGCCGGGGTCAAGGCACTGGCTACGATGCCGAGCCGCGAAGAGCTGCTTTCCAAGCTGCTGGGCACCATGCAGGCACCGATCACCATTCCCAAGACTACCTTGGCGCCCAAGGAGTCGTTCACCGCCACGGC
>CAYYHO010000256.1:0-2932 GCA_964471725.1 uncultured Methyloversatilis sp.
CGTGCCGCACAACCTCAACGTCAGTTTCAACTTCGTCGAGGGCGAATCGCTGATCATGGCGATCAAGGATATCGCCGTGTCGTCCGGTTCCGCCTGCACTTCCGCCTCGCTCGAACCTTCCTACGTGCTGCGGGCGCTGGGCCGTTCGGACGAACTGGCGCACAGTTCGATCCGCTTCACCATCGGCCGCTTCACGACCGCGGAAGAGATCGATTTCACCATCAAGCTGCTGCACGACAAGCTCGGCAAGCTGCGCGAACTGTCTCCGCTCTGGGAGATGTTCAAGGACGGCGTGGACTTGGATTCAGTCCAATGGGCCGCACATTGAGTATGTCCAACCGCATTCAAGGAAAAAATCATGGCCTATAGCGAAAAAGTCATCGACCACTACGAAAATCCCCGCAACATGGGAAGCTTCAAGAAGGATGAGGACGGCGTCGGCACCGGCATGGTCGGCGCGCCGGCCTGCGGCGACGTCATGAAGCTGCAGATCAAGGTCGGCAAGGACGGCGTCATCGAGGATGCCAAGTTCAAGACCTACGGTTGCGGTTCCGCGATTGCCTCCAGTTCGCTGGTGACCGAGTGGGTCAAGGGCAAGACGCTCGACCAGGCGCTCGACATCAAGAACACCCAGATCGCCAACGAACTGGCGCTGCCGCCGGTGAAAATCCACTGCTCGATCCTCGCCGAAGATGCGATCAAGGCCGCCGTGGCTGACTACAAGAAGAAACAGACGGGTGCTTGAATGAGCGTGACACTTTCCGAATCCGCCGCCAAGCATGTCTCCGCCTTCATTGCCAAGCGCGGCAAGGGCATCGGCATCCGCCTCGGCGTGAAGACCTCGGGTTGCTCGGGTATGGCCTACAAGCTCGAGTTCGCCGATGCGCAGGAGCCCGAGGACATCGTGTTCGACAGCCACGGCCTCAAGGTGCTGATCGACCCGAAGAGCCTGCCCTATCTGGACGGCACGGAACTCGACTACACCCGCGAGGGATTGAACGAAGGCTTCAAGTTCAACAACCCGAACGTCAAGGATCAGTGCGGCTGTGGCGAGAGCTTTCACGTCTGATGAACCGTATCGATTCAGAGACCATCCGCCAGGATTACTTCAGCCTGTTCGGCCTGCCGCGTCGGCAGGAACTGGATGCCGGCCGGCTCGATGCGCTGTACCGCGACGTCCAGAGCAGGGTCCATCCGGACAAGCACGCGCATCTGGCCGACAGCGACAAGCGCATGGCGATGCAGTGGTCGACGCATGTCAATGAGGCGTACCAGACACTGAGGAATCCGCTCAAGCGTGCCCGCTATCTGTTGCAGTTGGCCGGGCAGGATGTCGCGCTGGAATCCAATACGGCGATGCCGGCCGAGTTCCTGATGGCGCAGATGGAGTTGCGCGAGCAGGTTGCCGATGCCCGCGAGGCGGGCGATGCCGATGCCCTCGATGTCCTGCACCGGCGGCTGAACAAGGAAATCCGCACCGAGCACATCCGCCTGCAACAGGAACTCGATGCCGGCCATCTCGACCGTGCCGGAGAGATGGTCAGGCAGCTGATGTTCCAGGAAAAACTCATTCATGAGGTCGATGACGCGCTGGAGCTGATCGAGCGCTGATCGGGCTGGTTGCCGCGACCCGTGACCAACCGAAGGGCGGCAGGGAGCACATAAGAACAATGGCATTACTGCAATTATCCGAACCCGGCCAATCGGCCGCGCCGCACGAGCACCGGCTGGCGGTCGGCATCGACCTGGGCACCACCAATTCGCTGGTCGCCACCGTGCGCAGCGGCATGGCCGTCGTGCTGAGGGACGAACTGGGACGTTCCCTGGTTCCCTCGGTGGTGCGCTATCCCGAACAAGGAGCGGTCGAGGTCGGCTACAGCTCGCAGTCGCACCAGTCGGCCGATCCGCGCAACACCATCGTCTCGGTGAAGCGTTTCATGGGACGCGGCCTCAAGGACATCGCCCATATCGAGTCGATGCCCTACGACTTCATCGAATCCGAAGGCCTGATCCGGCTGAAGACGGCCCAGGGCGTCAAGACGCCGATCGAGGTCTCGGCGGAAATCCTGCGGGCCCTGCGCGAGCGGGCCGAGGCCTCCCTCGGCGGCGCGCTCACCGGCGCGGTGATCACCGTGCCGGCCTATTTCGACGATGCCCAACGCCAGGCCACCAAGGATGCGGCCCGCCTGGCGGGTCTCTCCGTGCTGCGCCTGCTCAACGAGCCCACTGCTGCGGCGATCGCCTATGGCCTCGACAATGCCGCGGAGGGGATCTACGCTGTCTACGATCTGGGTGGCGGCACCTTCGATATTTCCATACTCAAGCTGTCCAAGGGCGTCTTTCAGGTGCTGGCTACCGGCGGCGATTCCGCGCTGGGCGGCGACGACTTCGATCATCGCGTGTTCTGCTGGATCATCGAGCAGGCCAAGCTGGCGCCGCTGTCCCTCGGCGATGCCCGCCTGTTGCAGATGCGCGCCCGCGAGGCGAAGGAATTCCTGACCCAGAGCGGCGAGGCGCCGATCACCGCCAAGCTGTCCACCGGCGAGTTCGTCGAACTGACCCTGACCTCGGAGGTATTCACCGAGATTACCCGCACGCTGGTGCAGAAAACCATCGGGCCGACCCGCAAGGCGCTGCGCGATGCCGGCCTGGCGCCCGCGGACGTCAAGGGCGTCGTGATGGTCGGCGGGGCGACGCGCATGCCGCAGGTGCAGCATGCGGTGGAAACCTATTTCGGCAAGGAGCCGCTCAACAACC
This sequence comes from uncultured Methyloversatilis sp., assembly GCA_964471725.1. Classification (GTDB taxonomy): domain Bacteria; phylum Pseudomonadota; class Gammaproteobacteria; order Burkholderiales; family Rhodocyclaceae; genus Sulfuricystis. The sequence continues at coordinate 2,758 of CAYYHO010000256.1, forward strand.
TCGACCCGGACAAAGTCGTCGCGCTCGGCGCCGCGACCCAGGCCAATCTGCTCGCCGGCAATCGCGCGGCGGATGACGACTGGCTGCTGCTCGACGTGATCCCGCTGTCGCTCGGCATCGAGACCATGGGCGGGTTGGTGGAGAAGATCATTCCGCGCAATGCGACGATTCCCGT
>CAYYHO010000257.1:0-2917 GCA_964471725.1 uncultured Methyloversatilis sp.
CCTGCAGCAGCGCTTCGAGTTTTTGCGGCAGCAGTTCGTCCAGTTTCTGGCTGACCAGGGCGTCTATGATGTTCGCGTCGAGGTTCGTCGTCATGCTTGTCTCCTGAATCGCAAGGTTGGATGGCGGTTGGTTGCCTATTACTTCAGAAAAAGATAAACATCTAATATATTAGAGCAAAAAAAGGCGCCGGGGGCGCCTTTTTTCTCAAGCCGTGTATTACTTACGCTTGATGTAAAACTCGAATTCCTTGTTGTTCTCGGCACTCGACAGCAGCTCGTTGCCAGTCTGCTTGGCGAAGGCGACAAAGTCCTTCACTGAGCCGGGATCGGTGGCGAGAATGCGCAAGACCTGGCCGCTGTTCAATTCACCCAGGGCCTTCTTGGCACGCAGAATCGGCAGCGGGCAGTTCAGGCCACGGGCGTCGAGTTCGCGATCAAAATTCATTGTGGTTCCTCCGATAAGTGGTGAGTGTGTGCAAAGTAAGTAGAACAGTGTTCGAAACCGGAGCTATCAAGCTAGGGTGTCGAATCATAAGCCTCTTTATCCGTTGCGGCAATCGTGAAAACTTATAATGTCGCAGCTAGTCTTTTGAACTGCTGGACAAACGTAACCGGCCTGACTGTCATCAGTCCGATAGTATCAGTCCGATAGTCAACCGGATCGATTCTACGATATTCTCGCGGCCCCGCAACTGCTTCCGTACTGCGGCCCTGCTGCAAAGCCCCTTCTGGAGATTCTCTTCATGCCCAAAGCGATTCCGAAATTCAGCGACCGGGAATGCCGGCTGGTCGAACAAACCCTCGCCGAGCGCTATGGCGAAGCGGTCAAGGTGGATCGCGCCGAATCCGAGCTGATGCTCGACCCGGTGCATAACAAGACCACCCTCTGCCCGGCGCTCGTCTGGGATGCGCGCGAAGCGCACTTCGTCATTTCCAAGACCGCCGACAACCGCTTTCGCTGCCAGTTCTATTACAACCATGTCGAGCAGTTCGGCACCAACAAGGAGGAATACGACAGCCTCGGCGATTGCGTGCTCACCCTGCTGCAGGTGCAGTCCGATCACGAGCGCGAGAGGAAAGGCGTGCGCTCGGGCATGAATGCTGTCGATTTCGACAAAGCCAACGACGGCGAGGAATATTATCCACCCATCATCATCTGAAGCGGATCGCCGTGAAAATCTGCATCGTCTCGGACAGCCACGACCGCGGTCCGCGCATGGCCGCCGCCGTCGAAACCGCCAAGGCTGAAGGCGCGCAAGCCGTGATCCATTGCGGCGACGTGATCGGCACCAACACGCTGAAGGCTGCGATGAAATTCGGCTTGCCGATTCATGCGGTGCATGGCAACAACCTCGGCGATCCGGTGGCCATCGCCCGCCTGGCGGTGAATTCCGCAGGCCTGCTGCATTATCACGGCAACGATGCGAGCCTGGAGCTGGGTGGCCGCCGCATCTTCGTCACCCACTACCCGCACATCGGCCGCGCCTTCGCCTGCACCGGCGATTACGATCTGGTGTGCTGCGGTCACAGCCACAAACCGCTGATTCATCAGGAACCCAACGTCAAGGGCGGTCACACCTGGCTGCTCAACCCCGGCACCGTGGCCGGTCTCGGCGCCCCCGAAGCAACCTGGATGATCGGCGACCTCGCCACCATGGAGTTCGAAATCAGGACCCTGCCGCGCGGATAGTCTCGAAAAGTTGGCGCTGACGGGACGGCGGAATACCACGCAGTCTCGCCGCCGGGCCGCCCCAAGGCGAGACGGCACGCGGCGCCAGCCGCAATCCGCTCCCAAGCATGAACGGAGCCCCCCGTAATAGACGAGCGCAGCGAGCAACAGTCACCCCTCCCGCGAGGGAAGGTCGCATGCGACGTTTGCGATTGGACGGGGCTGGGGGAGGGCGGGCCTTCTACGCCGCCGCCCGCTCCTCGGGAATCAGCGCCGAGCGCGGTACGCCGCGCTGGCCGCCCATGTCGGCGAGGAGTTCCTTGATATCCAGAATCAGCACGATCTGGCCGTTCGACAGCGTAGTGACGCCGGCCACGCCCTTCGGGCGGAAGTCTTCGAGGGACTTGATGACGGCATCTTCGCGCCCCATGAAACCATCGATGGCAAGAATGAAGGCATGGTCGGCCGTCTGCATCAGCACGCCATATTGCGGCACGCGCACCGGAGTCCAGCCCAGCAGGTGACAGATCGGATAGATCGGCATGACTTCGCCGCGCACCACCATCGTCGCCCGGCCCCCGACCTCCTGTACCTGATCGATCTGGATCGGCAGGATCTCGCGCACCATCGACAGCGGCACCGCAAAGGGCTGCTCGCCCAGTTGCACCAGCAGCACCGGCAAAATCGCCAGGGTCAAAGGCAGCGAGATGACGAAGGAGGTGCCCTTGCCGGGCACCGACTTGATTTCGATGCTGCCGTTGAGCTTCTGGATGTTGGTGCGCACCACGTCCATGCCGACGCCGCGCCCGGAGACGTCGGAGGCGACTTCCATGGTCGAGAAGCCGGGCAGGAACACCAGGTTGTAGCTCTGGCGCTCGTCCATGGTGTTGGCTTCTTCGTCCGTGATGATGCCCTTTTCCAGCGCCTTGGCGCGCAGGCGCTCGGCGTTCATGCCACGGCCATCGTCGGCAACGATGAGCATGATGTGGTCGCCTTCCTGACGTGCCTCAAGCCGGACTTGCGATTTCTCGGGCTTGCCGGCGGTACGACGCTCCTGCGGGCTCTCGACGCCGTGGTCTACGGCATTGCGGATCAGGTGGATGATCGGATCGGAAAGGTCCTCGATCATGGTCTTGTCGATTTCGGTCTCTTCGCCGACCAGCAGCAGTTCGACATCCTTGCCCAGATTGCGCGCCAGGTCGCGCGCGATGCGCGGATACTTCTGGAACAGGCGGCCGATCGGCTGCA
>CAYYHO010000258.1:0-2917 GCA_964471725.1 uncultured Methyloversatilis sp.
AGTGCAGGCCGAGGGCGACGAAGATCGGCGCGGTGTAGAGGAACACCACCATGTGGGAGGCCGTGGTATGGCGCAATCCCTCGCCGATCAGCAGGAATTCGAGCGCGAACAGGAAGCCGACCAGCAGGCCGGGGCGCCAGGTGCCGTCGGCGAGGGAGATGCGTTCCTTGCGCCAGAGCATCAGCAGCCATACCAGGAGCGCCGCCACCCCCGAGCGCAGGGCGATCTGCATCAGCGGTGAGATGTCCTGCGCCGCCGCCTTGAGGATGACCTGCTGCAGACCCCAGATCAGGCAGAGGACCAGCATGATGCCAACGGCCCGGCCGTCCAGTGCGCTGCGGGTATCCATGTTTCCTCGAATTATTATCTGTGGAAAGGGCCGCCATTATCCCAGTGTCGGCGCAGGGCGAATTGAAGAATTCGGGAGGATTCCTATAGTGAACCGAAATAGCCGGGGGTTTTTCCATGCGCCAGTTGAAACTCGGCCGGGCCTTCACCCTGCTGGAATCCGGTCCCGTCGTCCTCGTGACAACCCATGACGGCCAGCGCAACAACATCATGACCATCTCGTGGACCATGGTGGTGGACTTCACACCGCTGTTCGCCATCACCACGGGTGCGTGGAATTATTCCTACGCCGCGCTGCGCCAGACCCGCGAATGCGTGATCGCGATCCCCACCGTCGACCTCATCGACACGGTGGTCGGCATCGGGACATGCTCAGGCGCCGACACCGACAAGTTCGCCCGCTTCGGGCTCACCCCCCTGTCCGGCAAGGCCGTCAAGGCACCCCTGATCAGGGAGTGCCTGGCCAACATCGAGTGCAAGGTCGTCGATATCGTGAAGAAGCACAACATCGTCGTGCTGGAGGGGGTCGCCGCCTGCACGGACCCCGCGCGCAAGGAGCAGCGCACGCTGCATGCCGTCGGCGACGGCAGTTTCATCGTCGATGGGCGCAGACTCGACCGCAAACGGATGATGGCGGCGAAGCTTCCGGCTGGAATCTAGGGCGTGTCCGGGTTCATGAGCGTGTGTTTCCGGTGAAGATCAGTCGATCAACCCAGTTTTTGCGCTACCTCGACGACGCGCTTGCCGAAAAGCTTCGCGGTTTCGAGATCGCCGGGCAGCATTTCATCCGGGCTGCTGTCGGAGGGTGATTGCGCCATGGCGCCAGTGAACGAACCGACGTAGTTGATGTCGTTGCGCTGTGCCGCCTTGGCGTTGGCGGGCATCAAGCCGGTGCCCACCCAGATCCCACTGTGCTGCATGGCCAGGGTGAACAAGTAGTGCAGCGTTGATAGCTTGTCGCCGTTCATCGTGGCACTGTTGGTGAATCCGGCGAATAGCTTGTCCTTCCAGGCCTGGCTGAACCAGGGTTTGCTGGAGGCGTCGGCAAACTTTTTGAACTGCCAGCTCACCGTGCCCATGTAGGTGGGCGAGCCCATGATGATGGCGTCGGCCGCAGCGAGGGCGTCCCAACCGCCTGCCGGCAGATTGCCTTCGGCATCGATGGGCACCAGTTCAGCTTGTGCGCCTTCGGCAACCGCCTGGGCCATGCGCAGGGTGTGGCCGTAACCGGAATGAAAGACGACAGCAATTTTTTTCATGATCGATTCTCCTGTGGTAGTCGAGATTTATTCCTGGATTGCCTCAATGGCAATGTCGATGCGAACCTCGTCGCCGACATGGGGTGCGAACTTTCCGGCATTGAAATCGGAACGCTTCACGACGGTATGGGCATTCGCGCCGATGGCAGCTTTTTTCAGCATCGGGTGCGGCATGGCCTGGAAAGACGTGACCGTGAGGGTGACCGGGCGCGTGACGCCCTTCAGCGTCAGGTTGCCGTCGATCTTCGCCGGCTTGTCACCATTGAATTCCACCCTGGTCGACTTGAAGGTGGCCGTCGGGTGCCTGACGGTATCGAGAAAATCCTCGCCCTGAATGTGTTCGTTGAAGGTGGGATATCCGGTATCGACCGATTGGGCGTCGATCACGATGTCGACCGAGCCGGTCTTTGCGACCCTGTCGAAGACGACCTTGCCCGTAGTCCTGTTGAACCGCGACAGCTGGGTCGAATAGCCGAAATGGTTGTACGAGAAGCGCGGGAAGGTATGCGTGCCATCGACGATGAAGGTTTCCGGCGCGGCGAAGGCCGCGGTGCTGGCGATGGAGGCGAAGGCGAGGATGACGAGCTGATTTTTCATGAGGGTTCTCCTGTGGGTTGACCTACTTGGGGGTTGCGGTGATGCGGAACGTGACCTGGACTTCGTCGGCCACGATGTCGAACTTGGCCCAGGCCCCTTCGCCGATGCTGTAATCGCCGCGGCGGAGAGTGAAGGCGCCGTCGAAGACGCCGGTATTGCCTTGCGTGGCAAAGGTTGCCGGCACGACGATGTCGCGGCTCTGGCCCTTGATCGTCAGCTTGCCGGCCACTTCATAGCGATTGCCGCCCAGCGCCTTGACCGTACTGGTAACGAAACTGGCTTGCGGAAATGTCTGGGTGCTGAACCAGGGTTTGCCTGCGACCTCCTGATCGGCTTCGCTGGAACCGAGGTCGATGCTGTCCAGCGCAACCGCGAAGCTCGCCTTGGCAGCGGCGGGTTTGGCGGGGTCGAAGCTCAGTTGCGACGTGAATTTCCTGAACCGGCCATCCATCTTCACGCCCATCTGCCGATAGGTGAAATCGATGCGGCTCTGGTTGGCCTGGACCTGGCCATACTCGACGGCATGGGCGGTCGGCGCCAGGCTGGCGGCGAGGAGCAATGCGAGGGCGATGCGTTTCATGACGGAATCTCCGGGCGGGATCAGCGGGTTAATTTCGGCAACATCCGGGCGAGGACGTCGTCCCGGGATAGGAAGTGGTGCTTCAGGGCGGCGGCGGCATGGCCGAGCACGATCACCGCCAGCGCCATGTTGA
>CAYYHO010000259.1:0-2903 GCA_964471725.1 uncultured Methyloversatilis sp.
CATGACGCTGTTTCGCCTTCATCGTCTTGATGAAGCTCTGGATCTATTTCGAAGGGTGGAGGCACGCGGTTCGGATTGTTTGCTGGCCTTGAACAACATCGGCATGGTGCTGGCAAGCATGGGCCGGGCAGATGAAGCTGTCGCGTACTGCCAGCGGGTCGTAGAACTGGATCCGGCGTATCGCTTTGCTTGGGACACAATGGGGTTTGCGCACCTGAAGGCCGGGCGATGCGAGCAAGCCGTTCCGGCCTTGTTGAAGGCCGTCGAGCTGGACCCGAATTATCCGGACGCCTGGAGGCATCTGCTTCACGCCTACGACCGCTCCGGGCAGGCGGATAAGTTGACGGGTGCCAAGGCGTGGGTGGCCGGCATCCTGCCTGAAGAAGTGGCGCGGTTTGAGAGGGAGCAAGGGGCGGTTCTCACGGATTAAGGAGAAGGATTATGGCATGGATCTATGTTTTGGGGGCTTATTTCGGGTTGGGTATGTTCATCATGGCATTCACATCTGCCCGAAAGGAAATTTCAAAGGCAATTCAAGAGGTAATCGGATTCAAGGCGCCCCTTTGGGTGATTGCACTGGCTGGCATCATATTGGTACTGGTTTCCCTGATTGTCTGGCCCCTATTTCTCAAGGGCTGGTTTGCCAAGAAACCCTCCGTACTGGATACTCTTCAGCGCAATCCGGATTTCCAAAGGCAAAAGCAATTATATGACCTGATGAGCGCCCTCGCCGCAGACGGTTGCGACGCGGATGAATTGCCAGGAGCCAGTGGGGAGTTTGGGCTTTCGCTGTCGAACCCGATTCCGACAAAGACCATTTTTGGGAGCACGAGCTACCTTGAACGGCTTCGCACCCAGGATGGTGCGCAGGTGATTTATGAGAGGATTGGCTCGTTTCCATCAGAGGTGACTGCTCATCCAGTTGATGGGTATGCGATCAAGCGCCTAAATGGGGCTGATATGGCAACACTGTATCTGTCCCCGTACCAGAAGCGAAACTCGGGGAAGGTCCCAAGGGGATTCATTTTGGCATAGGCAATGGGGCTTCAACTGGTCTCGTCTATTCCGCCCGGACGTCGCCGTTCACGCGCCTTCCGGGCTGGGTCTGCCTGGGGCCCAAACGGGTCAAAATCCTTGCCGAGAAATTCCCTCGTTTCGGGGGTTGACACTTCGCGACGTGAATATATATTACCAGCATATAGATACAAGTGCTGGTATATATGAATTTTAGCAAGAAACAGGCCGGGACGGATTCGGCCATGGCTAGGAAGGAGTTCCGAGACCATGGCGGGATCCTGCGCTTTGTCGAAGCGCGGCGAGGCGGGATTTCTCCGGCGATGCTCTATCGGCTTCGCGACCAAGGGGTGATCCAAAGCATGGGTCGGGGCCTCTATCGCCTGGTTGAGGGCCCGCCGCTGACCCAGCCCGATTTGGTCGCCGTTGCCCGCAAGGTTCCCCGTGCCGTCATCTGCCTGATCTCCGCGCTCGCCTTCCATGATCTGACGGACGAGGTGCCCCATGTCGTGGAGTTCGCTCTTCCTCGGGGGTCGGAACCGCCCCGCCTCGATTACCCGCCAACCCATCTGCATTGGTTCTCGGGCCAGGCGTTCTCGGAGGGCATCGAAACCCACGAGGTCGATGGAATCCCAGTCCGCCTATACGGCCCGGAGAAGACCCTTGCCGACTGCTTCAAGTATCGCAACAAGATCGGCATGGACGTCGTGCTGGAGGCGGTGCGCCGGTATCGGGCAAGCCGCCGATTCCGCGCCGACGAACTGATGCGTTATGCCCGAATCTGCCGGGTCCACAACGTTATGAAGCCCTATCTGGAAGCCATGCTATGACCCGCACCGATTCGCCAACCAACATGGCCCATTCCGTCCATGACCGCCTGATGGCAATGGCCAAGGAGCGGAATCGGCCCTTCAACGAATTGTTGCAGTATTCCGCCATGGAGCGGTTCCTCTTTCGCCTGAGCAAGTCTCCGGCCGGCATTTCGTGCTGAAGTGAGCTCTGCTGTTGACTGCCCATGCCGACCTGCCGTTCCGCCCGACCCGCGACATCGACTTGATGGGCAAGACCGGCAACTCCGAAGACAACGTTCGCAACCTGCTCCAGTCCGCGTGCGTTCAGCCCGTTCCGGACGACGGACTCCGTTTCGACGCCGATTCCATGGAGGTGGAGCGGATCAAGCAGGCCGCCGATTATCCAGGAGTCCGGGCTCGATTCAGGGGATTCCTCGGCAGTGCCCGAGTCGCGATGCAGGTGGACGTCGGATTTGGAGACGTGGTCGTTCCCGCCCCGGAGACCATCGACTATCCCGTTCTGCTGGGAATGGCTGCGCCACGCCTGCGGGCATATCCCCTGGAAACCGCCATCGCCGAAAAACTCCAGGCCATGGTTCATCTGGGCGAACTCAACAGCCGGATGAAAGACTTTCTGGATGTCTGGATTCTCTGCCGACACGAAGCGGTGAAGCCAGCCGGGCTTCGGAAGGCCATTCAAGCCACCTTTGCCCATCGCAAGACCGATATTCCGGTCAAGCCCGTTTGTTTCTCGTCTGGATTCGCGAAGGACAAGCAACCCCAATGGGCCGCCATGCTCCGCAAGAATCCCGATTTGCCTGCCCCCCGCGATCTGAAAACGGCGCTGGAGGATATCCGGAAAGCGATCGAGCCGATTTTCGAGGATTTGGCAAGGGCCAAGCCGGACGAGCAACCAGTGTTTTAATGGGGAAACAGACTCTGCCCAGAGGCCTAAAACAGGTCAAAATCCTTGCCGGAAGCAATCCGGTAAAAATCCGATTGTTGGGGAAACAAGGGGGAATCGAAACAGCCCGAGTTGCAAGCTGCAAGGCGAGCGCCAAACCGCCTGTTGCGGGCGGACGAACGCCCCGGTTCCGG
>CAYYHO010000260.1:0-2897 GCA_964471725.1 uncultured Methyloversatilis sp.
GTCGGCCTTGGCGCGCAGCCAGGCATCGTGGTGCTCGGCGGCTTTCAGTTCCGCGGCCCTGAGCAGTTCTTCGAGGCTGGGCATGCTGTCGATGTGTGCGGGGTCTGTTGCCGCTTCCGCAGATGCCGTCTGGTCGGTACCGACTTCGACTTCTGGTTCAGAAACAGGGGGATTCTTGGATTCCTGCATGGGACTGCGTCCTTTGTGACGTTAAACCATGCAGTGGATGAGGGCACTCCGCCCTTTTTTCAAGGGCGAACTCTCGAAAGAACCTTCAAACCGTCAGGTCGATTTCCTGCAGACTGCCGATTTTGCCGTCCTCCTTCAGATATACACCGCTGTTTTTTATCTGCCCCAAGTCCTTGTTTTCGCCGTTGCGCAGGGCGAAGGGCGTCGCCAAGTGCGCCAGCGCCAGCGCGCCGATGCCCAGTTCGGCGAGGGATTTCAGCGTGCCCTCGCCCGTGCTGGCGGGCATCCAGACGGCGAAACGCGCGAATTCGGGGTCGTTGGCGTCGATCCAGCCATTGCCGTCGGCGTCGAGACGGGCCAGTTCGGCAAAGCCTTTGCCGGTCTGCGGGCCGAACAGTTCCCTGCCGGAGTCGATGCGGCCGTTGCCGTTGCGGTCGAGCGCCAGGTAGCCGCTGACGGAGGCGAACAGGGGCAGGGATTCCGCCTTGCCGTCGCCATCGAGGTCGAAACTGAAGCGTTGCATGGCGTGGCTGGCCAGTTGTGCCGCACTGCCCTGGAAATTGACGACCAGCGGGTCCTTGCGCACCGCATCGCCGACGCGCAGGCTGAGGCTGGTTTCCTCGCGGTAATGGCGGGTCATTTCCAGGTCGAGACGGAAATTGAATTCCTGCCCGTCGGCGGTGCGGATTACTCCCGTGGCGGAAAAGCGCGTGGTTTCCAGCTCTTCGCGCACGGCGTGGTAGTCGTAGGCGAGGCCGAAGCCGGCCGTCTGGCCGGCAGCGGGCGTCTGCATGCCCGTTCGTATCGCGTCCTGCTGCAGCTCTGTTTTCAGTGCATCGACATCCAGCACGCGCAGCTTTTCGCCGGTCAGCAACTCGATCATCTGCCTGAGGAGCAGGATAAAGGGATCGTGATCGGCAGCCTCGATGGCAGCGTCGATGGCCTGGGCCTGAGCTTGCTCCGCGCGGGCGGGCGAGGAGAAAGCCTGATGCGCGGCGGCTGAAATGCGCGCAATCGCAGAGGGCAGCACTGAGGGCAGCACTGAGGGCAGCACTGAGGGCAGCACTGAGGGCAAGGCCGGAGCGGCCATGTTCGGGCGCCCGGCTGCGGCCGCAGGGTTATCGGGACGCGGCCCGCGCCAGGTGCGCAGGCTTTCGCGGCTGTGCTGCTGCGTCCGGGCGGCATGCTCGGCGTGCAGGGCGAGTTGGCTGTCGGCAATCTTCATCGTGGCTCCTCGGACGGGGACATCGGACGGGGACAATCATCCGTTCGAGGATTAACGACGTATCCGCCAGGAGCTTGATCGGGGTCGGCGCCGTCCTGCCAGAGCCGACTATTTTTCGCCCCTCATAACCTATAAATAGGATTAACTAACAGTGATAACTAACTAAAATAATTAAAATTAATCAGGAAGATTTAGCAAATGCGCTACGCCTTCCGGATCGTGCGTTTCCTGATAAGGCAGCACGCCGAGCAGCGGGGCGGGCAGGCGTTCGGTCAGAGCGGCGAGGTTTTCAGGGCGGCGGGCCATGCGGGGGTCGATGTTGTTGGCCACCCAGCCGGCCAGCGCCAGGCCGCGGTTGAGGACCGCTTCGGCGGTCAGCAGGGCGTGATTGATGCAGCCGAGCCGCATGCCGACCACCAGGATCACCGGCAGCTTGAGGCAGGCGGCGAGGTCGGCGGTATCGAAGTCGGGGCCGAGCGGGACGAGAATGCCGCCGGCGCCCTCGACCAGGGTGATGTCGGCCTGGGCGGAAAGCTGGTCGAAGGCGGCCTGGATCACGGCCGGATCGATGACCCGGCCGGTTTCGGCGGCGGCGATGTGCGGCGCGATGGGCGCGGAGAAGCAGTAGGGATTGACGAGTTCCGGCTCCGCCGTGAAGCTGCTGGCGGCATCGAGCCGCTCGACATCTTCATTGCGGCCGCTGCGGTCGGTGCCGGCGGCCACCGGTTTCATGCCGACGGCGCGCAGTCCCTGCAGCCGCGCGGCGTGGAGCAGGGCGCAAGTGGCCAGGGTCTTGCCGACTTCGGTGTCGGTGCCGCTGATGAAATAGGCGCGTTTCATAAGGGTTTTTCTCCAAGGGCGGTTTCTTCGCCGCCGCCGAGGGTTTTGTAGAGGCGGGCGGCGGCGGACAGCAGGGCGCGACGGGCCTGGATCAGGTTCTGCCGGGCGGCGAAGACGTCGCGCTGGGCATCGAGGACTTCGAGGAAGCTGGCGACGCCCTGCCCGTAACGCGCCTCGGCGAGGTTCAGGCGTTGCTGCTGTGCCTGCTCCAGCGCGGCGAGTTCGCCGATCTGGCTGGCGAGCGTTGCGCGGGCGACGAGAGCGTCGGCGACCTCGCGGAAGGCCTGCTGGATCGCCTTTTCGTATTCGGCGACGGCGATGTGCTTGCGTGCCTCGGCGAGGTCGAGGCTGGCTGCCGTGCGGCCGGCATCGAAGAGCGGCAGCGTCAGGCCGGGCTGGAAGCTCCAGGCCGTGCTGCCGGCCGCGAACAGGCCCGACAGCTGCGGGCTGGCGGTGCCGAACAGGGCGGTCAGGGCGATGCGCGGGAAGAAGGCAGCGCGCGCCGCGCCGATGTTGGCGTTGGCGGCGATCAGGCGCTGCTCGGCGGCCAGGATGTCGGGCCGGCGCACCAGCGCCTGCGACGGCACATCGGCCTGCAGGTCGAGTGGGAGCGACTGGTCGGCCAGCGCGCGCCCCGGCGGCA
>CAYYHO010000261.1:0-1859 GCA_964471725.1 uncultured Methyloversatilis sp.
CGTACATCATCACCTGCATCATGCCGAAGCCGGCGACGAACAGGCGCCACTGCGCGGTGCGGCGCTCCTTTTGGGCAAGCTGCTCGGAGCGCGTGACATCGTAGGGGTGGGCGCGATAGCCGATGGCCTGGATCGCTTCGAGCAGCGCCGAAAGCCGGGTGACGTTCGAGTCCCAGCGCACCCGCGCCCGGCGCGTCGCATAGTTGATATCGACCGCGGTAACGCCCGGCTGGCGCGCCAGGTGCGCCTCGTTGAGCCAGACGCAGGCCGAGCAGGTGATGCCTTCGAGGATCAGCGCCGCCTCGCGTTCGTGTTCTCCCACCGGGCGTACGAAGTCCTTCTGCACGTCGGGATGATCGAACAGCCCGAGTTCCTGCAGAGCGAGCGGCAGCACCTCGCGCTGGCTCTCGGGCAGGGCATCGCGATGGCGGTAGTAATCGGTCAAGTTATTGGCGACGATGGCCTGCGCCACGGCCTCGCAGCCGGCGCAACACATCGGCCGCGGCGCCCGGTCGATATCGACGGACCACGCAGCGCCTGCCGGCAGCGGCAGGCCGCAGTGGTAGCAAGTTTCGCTCACGCGCGCCTATTTCGGCTGCATGCGGATGGCGCCGTCGAGGCGGATCACCTCGCCGTTGAGCATCGTGTTTTCGAAGATGTGCGCGGCCAGCGCGGCGAATTCGGCCGGCTTGCCGAGGCGCGGCGGGAACGGCACCATCTTGCCGAGCGCCTCCTGCACCTCGGGCGGCATGCCCAGCAGCATCGGCGTCTCGAAAATCCCCGGGGCGATGGTCATGACGCGGATGCCGTTGCGCGACAGGTCGCGCGCGATCGGCAGCGTCATGCCGATGATGCCGGCCTTCGAGGCGGCATAGGCGACCTGGCCCAGCTGGCCCTCGAAGGCCGCCACCGAGGCGGTGCTGACAATCACGCCGCGCTCGCCGGCCGCATTCGGCTGATTGCGGCACATGGCCGCCGCCGCGAGGCGGATCATGTTGAAGCTGCCGACCAGGTTGATGTCGATGACGCGCCTGAAGCTGGCGAGCGCATGCGGCCCTTCCTTGCCGACGGTCTTCTCGCCGATGACGATGCCGGCACAATTGACCAGGCCATGCAGGGCGCCGTAGCAGGCGAGCGCCCTGTCGATGCAGGCCTGCCCACTCGCCTCGTCGGCGACATCGGTCTCGACGAAACAGGCCGCCGCGCCGGGCAGCGCCGCCAGTTCCGCCGCCAGCGCGCTGCCTGCCGCCTTGTTGAGGTCGGCGACCACCAGCTTGCCGCCGCGCTCCGCCAGCAGGCGCGCCGTGCCGGCGCCGAGCCCGGAAGCGCTGCCGGTGACGATGAAAACACTGTCCTTGATCTGCATCTGGAATCTCCCGAAAGCGGACCTACTGCTGCCCGTAGTGCTTGAACTTTTCGATTACCCGCGCCATCTCGTCGGCGGCCAGCAGCCTGGGCTGCCCGAGCTGCAGCACGCGCCAGTATTGCTCGCAGAGCGATTCGAATTCGACGGCCAGCGCCAGCGCCGCCTTGAGGTCGGCGCCGAACACCACCATGCCATGATGCGCCAGCAGGCAGGCGCAGCGCTGCTGCAGGGCCTGCAGGATCGCATCCGACAGCGCCTGGCTGCCGAAAGTGGCATAGCCGGCGCAGCGCACCGTCGCGCCGCCGAAGCGGGCGATCATGTAGTGGAAGGGCGGAAGCTCGATTGCCTGGCAGGCGAGCGCGGTGGCAAACGGCGAATGGGCATGCACGATCGCCCCGGCTTCGGGCCGCGCGGCGTAGATGTCGTGATGGAAGCGCCATTCCGATGACGGCTTTCTGCTGCCCGCGGACACCGCCGGTGCCGTCCCGCCCCC
>CAYYHO010000261.1:1919-2892 GCA_964471725.1 uncultured Methyloversatilis sp.
CGGCGGGGGTGCACTCGTCGTAGGCCATGCCGGTCGGCGTGATGATGAAACCCGTGCCCTCCCGCGCACTGACATTGCCCGCCGCGCCGCGGTTGATGCCCGCGCCGTTCATCGCCCGCGCCGTGGCAAGGACGCCGGCAGCCAAATCGGTCATGTCCTCACCGTGCCGAGGCGGTCGGCGGCGACGACGCCGTGCTCCGTGATAATGCCGTCGATCAGCCCGGCCGGCGTGACGTCGAAGGCCGGATTGGCGACCGGCATGCCGGGCAGCGCAAACTCCTCGGCCGCACGTTCCTCGATGGGAATCTGCGCCCCCGCGGGGCAGGCGAAGTCGATGGTCGATACCGGCGCGGCCACGTAAAACGGCACACCATGGGCGCGCGCCGCCAGCGCTTTCAGGTAGGTGCCGACCTTGTTGGCCGTATCGCCGTTGGCGGCGATACGGTCGGCGCCGACGATGACGTAATCCACCTTGCCCTGCATCATCAGCAGGCCGGCGGCATTGTCGGCGATGAAGGTATGGGGAATGCCAGCCTGCGCCAGTTCCCAGGCGGTGAGCAGCCCCTGGTTGCGCGGCCGGGTTTCCGAGACCCAGACATGCACGTCGTGGCCGGCGGCCTGCGCGGCGTAGAGCGGCGCCAGCGCCGTGCCGTGCGCCACGGTGGCGAGCCAGCCGGCATTGCAGTGGGTCATGACGTGGATGCGCTCCTTGCGGGCCGCGATGGCGCGCAGCAGCGCCAGACCGTGCTGGCCGATGGCGGCATTGGCAGCCTCGTCTTCGCGCGCGATGGCCCGCGCCTCGCGCCAGGCCGTATCGCGCCACTCATTGGCAACTGGGGTGGCAACTGAGGCTGGCGCCGACTTTTGCAGCACCCCTTCCATGCGCGCAAGCGCCCAGCGCAGATTGACGGCGGTCGGCCGCGTCGCGGCCAGCGTGGCGACGATGGTGTCGCGCGGCAGGCCTTCATTCAGT
>CAYYHO010000262.1:0-2891 GCA_964471725.1 uncultured Methyloversatilis sp.
TCGTCGAGGTGGGCGTCGGAGTAGTTGAGCGGGCTGCGGTAGTGGGCGCGCAGGATGAAGAAGCGCACCACTTCGGCGTCGTACTTCTTGAGGATGTCGCGGATGGTGAAGAAGTTGCCGAGCGACTTCGACATCTTTTCGCTCATTTCACCCTGTTGGACGCGCACGAAGCCGTTGTGCATCCAGTAATTGACGAAGGCATGCCCATGGGCGCCCTCGGACTGGGCGATCTCGTTCTCGTGGTGGGGGAACTGCAGGTCCTGGCCGCCGCCGTGGATGTCGAAGTGCTCGCCGAGCAGCTGCGAGCTCATCGCCGAGCATTCGATGTGCCAGCCGGGCCGGCCGACGCCCCACTGCGAGGGCCATTTCACCTCGTCGGGCTTCCAGAGCACGAAGTCGAGCGGATCCTGCTTGCCGGCCATGACATCGACGCGCTCGCCGGCGCGCAGGTCTTCGAGCGACTTGCCGGAGAGCTTGCCGTAGCCGGCGAACTTGCGCACCGAATAGCAGACGTCGCGGTTGGCGGCGGGGTAGGCGTAGCCGTTGTTTTCCAGCTTGCCGATCATATCGAGCATCTGCGGCACGTACTCGGTGGCGCGCGGCTCGTGGTCGGGCGGCTGCACGCCGAGCGCCGCGGAGTCCTCGTGCATGCAGGCGATGAAGCGATCGGTGAGGGCGCGGATGGTCTCGCCGTTCTCGGCGGCGCGCTTGATGATCTTGTCGTCGATGTCGGTGATGTTGCGCACGTAGGTCACCGCGTAGCCGCTCGCCTTGAGCCAGCGCACCACCATGTCGAACACCACCAGCACGCGGCCATGGCCGAGGTGGCAGTAGTCATACACGGTCATGCCGCAGACGTAGAGGCGCACCTTGCCGGGATCGATGGGGGTGAATTCTTGCGGGTTGCGGGTGAGGGAGTTGTAGATTTTCAGCATGCTGGCGGGACCCGATGATCACAGGACGGCGAATTGCGCACGAAGGCAGACAAAAAGGGAGGGAAAGGCGTCATATTGGGGCTTTCGACAACGCCCGAAGGGCGCGTCGGGAGGGACATCTTTGTTAGAATGATACGTTGAATTCCTCAGCACAGAACACCTCAGCACAGAACAGCCCGACATGACCGATTTGCCCCCTATGTCATTTTTGCCCGCTTTTTCGTCCGCTTTCCGCATGCGCTTCCGCATGTTCCTCGCTGTGCCGGCATTCGCGCTGGCCATGGGGCTTGCATCCGCCATCGCGCACGCCGACAGTTTCAGCGAAGCCAGCCAGCTCTTCAAGGCCGGCCAGCATGCCGATGCGCTCAAGCAGGTCAACCGCCACCTGTCCGCCAAACCCAAGGATGCGCAGGGGCGTTTCCTGAAGGGCATCATCCTGACCGGCATGAACCGGCAGAAAGAGGCGATCGAGGTCTTCCAGAAGCTGACCGAGGACTATCCCGACCTGCCCGAACCCTACAACAACCTTGCCGTCATCTACGCGCAGCAGAAGCAGTATGACAAGGCCCGGCAGGCGCTCGAACAGGCGATCCGCACCCATCCGGCCTACGCCACCGCCCACGAGAACCTCGGCGACATCTATTCGCGGCTGGCGAGCCAGGCCTACGGCAAGGCGCTGCAGATCGATTCGGCCAACACGTCGGCGCAGACCAAGTTGGCCATGATCAGCGACCTGGTCGATAGCGGAAAAGTCGGCGCTGGCCGCACGGCAGCCGCAGCACCCCCATCACCAGCGGCCCCGACACCGGCTCCCGCCGCCAAAGCACCCGCCCAGCCGGTGACGCCGCCCACGCCGGTCGTCATCGCCAGTGCCGAGTCCAAGCCGACACCGCCATCACCCCCGGCACCAGCCGCGCGCCCTGTGGAAGTCAAGCCGCCCGAGGTCAAGCCGGCTCCGGCTGCGGCAGCGGCTGCACCGGCACCCAAGCCGGAGCCCGTCAAGGCGGCCGACGCCAGCAGCGAGATCACCGCCGCCATCGATGGCTGGCTGGCGGCCTGGTCGAAGAAGGATGTCCCAGCCTACCTCGCCTATTACGCCAAGGATTTCCAGACGGGCGACGGCCAGTCGCGCAAGGACTGGGAGGCCGAGCGCCAGCAGCGCATTGCCGGCAAGTCCGGCCGGATCGAAGTCACCCGCGACAAACTCAACATCAGGGTCGAGGGCGCCGACAAGGCGGTAGTGCGCTTCCGCCAGGGCTACAAGTCCGCCACGTTCAATTCATCTTCAGGAAAGACCCTGGAACTGATCAAGCGTGACGGCAAGTGGCTGATCCAGCAGGAGCGGGTCGGCGGATGAGGATGCCGGGAAACCTGTTCTGGGGCATTTGCGCCGCCCTGGTTTGCGCGCAGGGTATTGCGGCCGATGCGCAAATCGCGGCGCGCTATACCGATTCCGGCCCGGACCCGTTGCTGGTGCGCATCTTCGAGCAGATCGAGAACAACCGCTGGGAGGCCGCCCTCAACGAAACCGAGGCGCTACTCAAGGCCTACCCGAAATTCCGCCTCGGCCACCTGATCAAGGGCGACCTGCTGCTCGCCCGCACCCGCCCGCTGAAGAGCTTCGGCGAGGGCGGCGCCCAACAGACCGCGGCGCAGGCCAGCGCACCCGCCACCGAGCAGGTAGCCGACTTGCGCCAGGAGGCCATCGCCCGCCTGCGCGCTTACCAGAATCGCCCGAACGGCAAGACGGTGCCGCGCTACCTGCTGCAGATGCGGCCGGACCAGGAACATGCCGTAGTGGTCGATACCCAGAAGGCGCGTCTCTATCTTTACCAGAACGATTTGAAGAATGGCGGCACGCCGCGTTTCGTCGCCGACTATTACATTTCGCACGGCAAGCTCGGTTCCGACAAGCTGAAGGAAGGCGACCAGAAGACGCCCATCGGCGTCTTTCAC
>CAYYHO010000263.1:0-306 GCA_964471725.1 uncultured Methyloversatilis sp.
CGGGCCAGGCGGGTGATGGAGTCGAGCAGGATGACCACGTCCTTCTTCGCCTCGATCAGGCGCTTGGCCTTGGCCAGCACCATCTCGGCCACCTGGACGTGGCGGCTGGCCGGTTCGTCGAAGGTCGAGGCGACCACCTCGCCGCGCACGGTGCGCTGCATCTCGGTCACTTCCTCCGGCCGTTCGTCGATCAAGAGCACGATCAGGGTGACCTCGGGGTGGTTGCTGACGATGGCGTGGGCGATGTGCTGCATCATCACCGTCTTGCCCGACTTCGGCGGCGCGACGATCAGGCCGCGCGAGCCC
>CAYYHO010000263.1:333-2889 GCA_964471725.1 uncultured Methyloversatilis sp.
ATATCGATGACGCGGCCGGTCATGTTTTCCTCGGCCTTGATGTCGCGCTCCAGCTTGAACTGCTCGTTCGGGAACAAGGGCGTCAGGTTCTCGAACATGATCTTGTGCTTGAGCGCCTCGGGCGGCTCGCCGTTGACCTTGTCCAGCTTGGTCAGCGCGAAGTAGCGCTCGCCGTCCTTCGGCGTGCGGATCTCGCCCTCGATGGTGTCGCCGGTGCGCAGGTTGAAGCGGCGGATCTGCGAGGGCGACACGTAGATGTCGTCCGGATTGGCGAGGTAGGAGGTGTCCGCGGAGCGCAGGAAGCCGTAGCCGTCGGACATGACCTCGAGCACGCCGTCGCCGAAAATGGTTTCGCCCTTTTTCGCCTGGTTTTTCAGCAGGGCGAAAATGAGTTCCTGCTTGCGCAGGCGGTTGGCGCCCTCGATGTCGTCGGCGGCAGCCATTTCGAGCAATTGGCTGACGTGGTGGTTCTTCAGTTCGGAAAGGTGCATGGCTGTGCCTGGAGAGGCGGGCGCAACGAAAAAGCGCCCGGATGGGTGGAAGCGTTAAGCGGGGGAAGGAGCTGCCACTCGCGCCGGGACCGGATGGGACCCGGGGAGCAGAGCCCGAAATCTACCTGGGGATGGGTGAGGCGTTAATCCGTGCTGCGGAATTTCGGGCGGACTGTAAAGGGATCAGAGGTTGCTGTCAATAAAAGCGGTGAGTTGGGACTTGGAAAGCGCCCCGACCTTGGTGGCTTCGACATTGCCGTCCTTGAACAGGATCAGCGTCGGAATGCCACGAATGCCGTACTCGCCGGGAGTCTTGGGGTTTTCGTCGATATTCAGCTTGGCGACCTTCAGGCGGCCGTTGTAGTCCTTGGCCACTTCGTCGAGAATCGGCGCGATCATCTTGCAGGGGCCGCACCATTCCGCCCAGTAATCGACCAGGACCGGGACGGCGGATTCCAGGACATCGCTCTTGAAGCTGGAATCGGTGACGTGTTGTACGTGTTCGCTCATGTGTTCCTCTTGGATCAGGTGTCGTACGCAGGGGATCGTAGCAAAAAGGCTGGCTGGGCGGCTAGACTTCCAGATTGTCGATGAGGCGGGTATTCCCCAGCCTCGCTGCCGCAAGTACCACCAGTTCGGAATCGGTGTCGGAAGGCGATTTTAGGTCAATTTTTCGTCGCACCGCAAGATAGTCCGGCAGCCAACCCTGGGCGCGCAGTGCCGTCAGCGCAGCGCTTTCGAGGCTGGCGAAGTCGCGCTGGCCGCCGCGAACGGCCTCCACGACACCGCTCAGCTGCCGATGCAGTTGCGGCGCGATGGCCCGCTCGCTCGCTGACAGATAGCCGTTGCGCGAGGAAAGCGCCAGGCCGTCGGGGGCGCGCACGGTTTCGCCGGGAATGATGTCGATCGGCAGGGCGAATTCGCGCACCATGGAAGACAACACCATGAACTGCTGGTAGTCCTTCTTGCCGAACAGCGCCGCCTGGGGCTGCACGATGGCAAACAGTTTCATCACGACTGTGGCGACGCCACGGAAGTGGCCGGGGCGGAATTCACCTTCGAGGATTTCGGCATGCTCGACCGGCGGTTCGATGACGTAGCGTTGCGGCGCCGGATACAGTTCATCCTCGCTGGGGGCGAAGAGGTGGTCGACGCCGGCGCTGACGAGCTTTTCGCAGTCGGCGGCGAAGCTGCGCGGGTATTTCTCGAAATCCTCTCCCGGCCTGAACTGCAGGCGGTTCACGAAGATCGAGGCGACCACGGTGTCGCCCTGCGCGCGGGCCTGGCGCATCAGGGTGATGTGCCCCTCATGGAGGTTGCCCATGGTCGGCACGAAAACGATGCGTCCGCTGCCGGCCAGTGCCGCCCGGATGGCGGCAATGCTTTCATGTATCTGCATCAGTATCAGTAACAGTGTTCCGGAGCGGGGTAGCTGCCGTTCTTCACGGCGGCGATATAGGCGCGCACGGCGCCTTCGATGCTGTGCGCCTCGGCCATGAAGTCCTTGACAAAACGCCCTTTCTGGCCGGGATAGATGCCCAGCATGTCGTGCAGCACCAACACCTGGCCATCGCAATCCTTGCCGGCGCCGATGCCGATGGTGGCGCAGACCTTGAGGTCGCGGGTGATGTCGGCAGCCAGTTGCGCCGGCACCATTTCCAGCACCATCAGCGCCGCGCCGGCCTCTTCGAGCGCACGGGCATCCGCCTTCATGCGGGCGGCGCCGGCTTCGTCGCGGCCTTGCACGCGGTAGCCGCCGAGGGCGTGCACCGATTGCGGCGTCAGGCCGATATGGGCGCAGACCGGCACACCGCG
Source organism: uncultured Methyloversatilis sp. (assembly GCA_964471725.1). Taxonomy (GTDB): domain Bacteria; phylum Pseudomonadota; class Gammaproteobacteria; order Burkholderiales; family Rhodocyclaceae; genus Sulfuricystis. The sequence continues at coordinate 2,640 of CAYYHO010000263.1, forward strand.
CTCGACCAGGAAATGCACGGTCTCGGCCATCACCGCGCCGCCTTCGAGCTTGACCATCTCCGCGCCGGCGGCCAGCAGGCGGCCGGCATTGCGGATCGCCTGCTCCTTCGACTCGTGGTAGGCGCCGAAGGGCATGTCGGCCAGGCACATGGCGCGCTGCGCCATGTGGCCGACGCATTCGGTGTGATAGACCATGTGCTCCATCGTCACCGGCAGCGTCGAGGTCTTGCCCTGCAGCACGTTGCCCAGC
>CAYYHO010000264.1:0-2889 GCA_964471725.1 uncultured Methyloversatilis sp.
CGGGCACGCTCTACGTCACGGCGTCCTGGCTCGGCGCGCTGGTGCTGGCCGGGAGTTTCCATCTCGGCTACGGCGAGGCGGTCAGCGCGACCGCGGGCGGGTTGCTGGTGCTGCTCTTGCGCCTGCTGGCGATCCGCTACCGGATCGGCCTGCCGACCTACAAGTCAAGATAGGCGCTTGAACAGTAAAGAGTCGCAGTGCGCGGCGTGTCAGCGAATGTCGGCTTCCGAACAACCGGTCGCCACGATGGAGCAGAGACGCCCGCTGCGGGACTTGCCTATGCCTGCCCGCACTCGACGATCTTCGGCTGCAGCACGCGCAGGATGTCGTGGGGGTGCACGCCGACCAGGAAGCCGCGCTGGCCGCCGTTGATATAGATCAGCGGCAGGTCGAGGATGGTCTTTTCCATGCACACCGGCAGCGGCTTCTTGGTGCCAAAGGGCGAACAGCCGCCGACCAGGAAGCCGGTATGGCGCTCGGCATCGTCCGTGCTGCAGGGCGCGATCTTCTTGGCGCCGTATTGCCGCGCCAGTTCCTTGGTCGACACCTTGTGGTCGCCGTGCATCAGCACCAGCAGGGGCTTCCTGTTTTCGTCCTCCATTACCAGGGTCTTGACGACGCTGTGCTCGGCGACGTTCAGTTCGCGCGCCGACACCTTGGTGCCGCCGTTCGCCTCGTAGGTGTAAAGATGATTCGAATGGGCGATGCGGTTCTTTTGAAGGAACTTCGTCGCCGGGGTTTCGGGGGGGCGATCGTCGTGTCTCATGCGCTGTGTCCTAGCCTCGTGGATGGTGCGCGGCGTGCAAGGCCTTGAGGCGGGCACGCGCAATATGAGTGTAGACCTGAGTCGTCGAGATGTCAGCATGACCGAGCAGCAGTTGCACCACGCGCAGGTCGGCGCCGTGATTCAGCAGGTGGGTGGCGAAGGCGTGGCGCAACACGTGGGGCGAGATGCGCTCGGCGGGAATGCCGGCCCGCACGGCATGTTTCTTGATGAGCACCCAGGCCATCTGGCGCGTCATGCCCGCGCCGCTCGCCTGGCTGCGCGCGGTGACGAAGATGAAATCCGAGGCGCGGCCCTTCAGCAGGGCGGGGCGCCCCTCCGCGAGCCAGCGCTGCAGCCAGTCGGCGGCGACCTCGCCGAGCGGCGTCAGCCGCTCCTTGCCGCCCTTGCCGAAGGTGCGGATGACGCGGTCGTCGAGGCTGACGGAAAACAGCTTCAGGCCGACCAGTTCCGAAACCCGCAGGCCGGTCGCATAGAGGATTTCGATCAGGCAGCGGTCGCGCAGGCCGAGCGGCGTGGCGACCTCCGGGGCCGCCAGCAGGGCCTCGACCTGGCATTCCGACAGCGTCCTGGGAAAGCGCTCGGCGGCGAACGGCGCCTGGATGTTGAGCAGCGGGTCGGCCGCGATGCGCCCCTGCTCGATCAGCCAGCGGTAGCAGCGGCGCAGCGCAGCCTGCAGGCGGTGCAAGGTGGCGGGGCGCACCTTCTGTGTGCGCGCATGCAGATGGGCGAGGTAGCCGTCGATGTCGGCTTCCTGCACGTCGAGCAGCCCCTTGCCGCGCCCGCCCAGCCAGTGGGCGAAGAGGGCGAGGTCGGAGCGGTAGGCGGCCAGCGTGTTTTTCGCCAGGCCGTCGGCGAGCCAGAGGGCATCGACGAATTCGTCGAGCAGCCGGTTATCTGCTTCCTTCATGCGCGAGCAGCCAGCGCTTGACGTCGAGCAGGAAGCCGCCGCGCTGGCGGGCGAAGCCGCCGAGCTTGCCGTTGGCGGCGATCACGCGGTGACAGGGCACGACGAGCGGGTAGGGGTTGGCGCCGCAGGCGCCGCCGACGGCGCGCGGGCCGCTGTGGATCGCGTCGGCCAGTTCGCCGTAAGTCCGCGTCCTGCCGGGGCCGATCGCGGCGATGCTTTTCCACACCTTGCGCTGAAAGGGGGTGCCGGCCTGGGCGAGCGGCAGCGCGAAGCTGAATGCCGGGTTTTTCAGGTAGGCGCGCAACTGGCGCACGGCTTCCCTGGCCAGCGGCGTGGTCGGCCCGATCTGGGCGCAAGGCTCCAGATAGTCGATCCCGGCGATCTCGTCGTCGTTGCAGCGGATGCCGATGCTGAAAGTCGGCGCTGACAGGACGGCTTGATAGTCGCTCATGCTCTCACCTCGCCATTACCGAAAACGATCCATTTCTGTGAGGTCAGCCCTTCGAGGCCGACCGGCCCGCGGGCGTGGAACTTGTCGGTCGAGATGCCGATTTCGGCGCCCAGGCCGTATTCGAAGCCGTCGGCGAAGCGGGTCGAGGCGTTCACGATCACCGAACTGGAATCGACTTCGCGCAGGAAGCGCAGCGCCCGCGTGTAGTCCTCGGTGACGATGGCCTCGGTGTGCGCCGATGAGTAGCGGTTGATGTGGGCGATCGCTTCATCCACGTCGGCCACCACCTTGCAGGAGATGATGGCGGCGAGATACTCGGTGCGGTAATCCTCTTCGCTGGCCGGCTTTGCCAGCGGCACGAGCGCCTGCGTCTCCGGACAGCCGCGGATTTCGACGCCGCGCGCGGTGAGCATCTGCGCCAGGAGCGGCAGCAGCGATTCGGCTGCCGGCCGGGCGACGAGCAGCGATTCGGCGGTGTTGCAGGTGCCGAGCCGCTGGGTCTTGGCGTTCTCGAGAATCTTCAGCGCCTTGGCCGGATCGGCAGAGACGTCGACATAGACATGGCAGTTGCCGTCCAGATGCTTGATGACCGGCACCTTCGCCTCGCGGCTGATGCGCTCGATGAGTCCCTTGCCGCCGCGCGGCACGATCACATCGACATACTCGGGCATGGCGACGAGATGGCCGACGGCGGCGCGCATCGACCTCAAGCACTGCAAGGGCTGTGGGATCTGCGCTCGGGAG
>CAYYHO010000265.1:0-2888 GCA_964471725.1 uncultured Methyloversatilis sp.
CCCCCTCAAGATAGCGTGTCTACCAATTTCACCACGTCGGCGGACGTTGTCTTGCGGTACTACTCAACAGTCAAACGTTAACCGTTGCGATCCGGAAACCCTCATCGAAAGCACCAACTACAGGGCGCGCAGTATAAAACAAAGCATCTTGGTGCAGTGCAAAAATTTTTTTAAATAGGCGTATCAATCGAGTATCTCTTATTGCGTATTGACAAGAGCGAGGAACGAAGGAAGCGCGGATTCAACACGCTCTCCGCCGATACACCGTAGTCACGAGGTCCCGCGCCATGGTTCCCGCCACCTCGCTCATGATCCGGTACAGATTGCGCGCGATGCCATCGCGCAGCGGCGCCAGCAGGGCTGGCAGGCGCAACGACTGGCTCAGGGCCTGGGTTTCCAGCGCATACAAGCGCAACAGATCATGCAGCAACTGCTGCAGTTCCGCACGCGAAAAACTGGCCAGCAGGGCCTTGCGGCCACCGCCTTCACGCTCCCAACTGGCGAGCAGCAAGTGGGTCGCGCGCAGCAAGCGGTCGATACGCCGCAACCGGATCGGCTCTATCGCCTCGTAGCGAATCACGATGCCGACCGGCATACCCCGGACACGCGCCAGAAACGCCTGGTCGATCTCGCGCGTGGCCAGCAACAACTGCCGTGCCATGGCTTCGCCGGGCTCGGCGCCATCGCGCAGGGCATGCTGGGCACGCCGGATCACTAGCGCATCCTTCTGCGCCTCCTTGGCGACGTTCAGGGCAAGGAAAGGCTCGATACGCGGCAGGGCGATGCGCAACGGGAGCGCAGCGCGCAGCGCACAGGTGGTACGGTGGCTGTAGGCTTCCAGAATTCTGCGGTCTATCGCGACAAGGGCATCGACGGGCGTCATGCCGCTATCGGCCAGGGCTCAGCTTGCGATTGCAGAGGCTGGCTAGGTTGCACCGGCGGCGGACATCGGCTTCGCCGCCCGATGCATGCCGATCATGCCGGCCAGCAGCGATTTGTCATACACGTCCTGGTAGCCCAGTTCGCGCAGGACCTGGGACAGCTCATCGGCCGAGTAGAACAGCTCGATGGCATCGATGAAATACTTGCGGACACCCCAGGCGGCGCTGCCACTGCGAAAGAACACCCCGGTAATGCCGAGACTGGCGCGCAGATAGGCGTAATAGAGCTTTTCGACCACCGGATTGCCGGGCCGCAGCATGTCGCAATGATGGAAACGGCCGCCCGGCTTGAGCACCCGGTGGATTTCGGCGAACAAGTCCCGCACGCGCAGATGGCGTGACGCCCATTGCAGCGTGACCACATCGAAATGGTTGTCCGGAAACGGCAGCACATGCACATCGCCGATGGTGCTGCTGGCAATCTTCAGGCCGCGTGCCTCGGCGCGCTGCTTGCCCACTTCCTGCATCGCTGCGCTGCGATCCATGGCATGCACTTCGAGACTGGGCTCGCGCTCCAGCAAGGCGATGCCGACAGCATTGGTGCCGGCGCACACATCCAACACCCGTTGCCCTGGGTGCAGGTCGATGATCGACATGAAATTGCGCGAGAACCAGCCCCAGAGCCCAAAACTGGCGACATAGTTCGCCCGGTCGTAATAGGGCGCCACATCGACGAAAACGTCGTGCAGATCGTCCTTCCAGACCGTGCCGAAGCGCTCAGCACGCAGTTGTTCGCGGATAGCCAGTGGCGGTGGGCTCATGGTGGTCGGCAGTGAGCAAGTGCAGAGTACAGCTTACTTGGGGATGTCCCGGGCCTTCGAACCGTCCGAGGGCGGCGCGGGGACATCGGCAGGCGCAGGAATCGCCGGCGTTTTTTGCACGGCGGCATCCATCACGCTGCCACCAACCGAAGCGGGTTGCTTGCCGGCCATGTAGGCCAGGCCCAGGCTGGTCAGGAAGAAAGCCGTTGCCAGGATGGCGGTCGCGCGCGACAGGAAATTCGCCGAACCCGTGGCGCCGAAAAGGCTGCCGGAAGCCCCGCTGCCGAAGGCCGCCCCCATGTCGGCGCCCTTGCCATGCTGCATGAGCACCAGGCCGATGACGCACAAACCGACCAGGATATGCACGGTCAGCGTAATAGTGAACAAAACATCCATTGAAAATCCTTTCTAGTCCGCCGCAGCGCAGATAGCGACAAAATCGGCTGCCACCAGGGCCGCGCCGCCAATCAGACCGCCGTCAATATCGGCTTGCCCCATCAGTTCCCTGGCATTGCCGGGCTTCATGCTGCCGCCGTAAAGAATGCGCAACGCAGCGGCCACGCCGGCATCGTCGCGCGCAATCCGCTGGCGGATCATGGCATGGACTTCCTGCGCCTGCTCGGGAGTGGCCGTACGCCCGGTGCCGATGGCCCATACCGGCTCGTAGGCGACGACTGCCTGTTTCAGGGCTGCGATCCCGCAGCGGGACAGAACCGCATCCAGTTGTCGCGTCACGACAGCGGCAGTGACATTCTGCTCGCGCTCTTCGAGGGTTTCACCCACGCACAAGATGGGCGCCAGCCCGGCCTTTTGCGCAGCCTCGAATTTCGCCGCCACCAGGGCATCCGTATCGCCGTAATAGCTGCGGCGCTCGGAATGGCCGACGATCACGTAGCGGCAACCGAAGTCCGCCAGCATGGCCGCGCTCACTTCGCCGGTATAGGCGCCCTGCGCATGCTCGGAAACATCCTGCGCTCCCCAGGCGACCTTGCCGCCGGAGAGTGCGCCGCGTGCCTGCTCAAGGTAGGGATAAGGCACGCAGACGGCAACCTCGGCAGTCAGGCCGCTCACCCCATTGCGCACGTCCTGCAGCAAACTCGAATTGGTCGCCAGGCTGCCGTGCATTTTCCAGTTACCAGCAACGAATTTCTTGCGCATTGTTTTCTGCTCGCGTTTCGGAAAAGCG
>CAYYHO010000266.1:0-2872 GCA_964471725.1 uncultured Methyloversatilis sp.
GACTTCGGTGACGAAATCGTTCTGTTGCTTGACGTTGACCTTGATCTGGCCGAGATCGAGACTGGCGCGGTTGATGAGGTTGCCGGCACGGCGGGCGGCCTTGACGGCGGTGTTGAGCATGGGATGCATGGCGGCGGGGCGGGGCAAAGGCCCGTAATCGGATAAATGACGAATTCTAAACTGTTGGATCGGCCCTTGCCGGATGCCTTGGGGCGTGTCCGGGTGGTCCTCTCCCATACGAGCCATCCCGGAAACATCGGCGCGGCGGCGCGCGCCATGAAGACGATGGGTTTGTCCCGTCTGGTCCTGGTGAATCCGCGTACGTTTCCCGATCCGCAGGCGCTGGCCATGGCGGCGCGTGCGGATGACGTGCTGGCCTCGGCGCGGGTCTGCAGCAGCCTGGGCGAGGCCCTGGAGGGTACCGTGCAGGCGCTGGCCCTGACGGCGCGGCGGCGCGAACTGGCGACGCAACCCTTGTGGGCGCGCGAGGGTGCCGCGGAACTGGCAGCCGTGCTGGCGCAGGAAGCGCAGTCAGGCGACCAGGCTCCCGAGGTTGCGCTCGTTTTCGGTAACGAAACTTCGGGGCTGTCCAACGACGAACTGGCCCAATGCAGCCGCTGGTCGATGATTCCGGCCAATCCGGCGTGTTCTTCCCTGAATCTGGCGGCGGCGGTGCAGGTGCTGTGCTACGAAATGCGCCTCGCCGTGCTGGGCAATGCACCGCTGCCGGCGGTTGCCGGCGCCGGCCTGCCGGCGACGCATCAGGAGGTGGATGGCCTGATCAGGCAACTCGAAACGGCGGCGATCGAGTCCGGATTTCTCGATCCGGAGCGCCCGGGCCGCCTGGTGCTGCGGCTGCGGCGCCTGTTCGCGCGGGCGGCCCTGGAAAGGGAGGAGGTCAGCATCCTGCGCGGACTGTTGGCCTCGTTCCGCCAGCCAACCGGCAAGCGCTACCAGCAGTCCGCTGCCGAGCGTGCGGATTAAATATTCGGAAGGGCTCATAAAGCCTGATAAGTTGACCGACGTTATCGGGAATTCTAGAATCACCCATTCGTTATAGGGGCTTGCCACTCTCCATGTTTTCCCGACTCCGCGAAGATATTGCCTGCGTTTTCGAGCGCGATCCGGCTGCCCGTTCCACCTGGGAGGTGCTGACCTGCTACCCCGGTTTCCATGCGCTCACGCTGCACCGATTCTCGCATTGGCTGTGGGGCCATCGGCTGCGCTGGCTGGCACGCCTGAGTTCGCATATCGCCCGCTTCCTGACCGGCATCGAGATCCATCCCGGCGCCACCATTGGCCGTCGCGTCTTCATCGACCATGGCATGGGCGTGGTGATCGGCGAAACCGCCGAAATCGGCGACGAATGCACGCTCTATCACGGTGTCACCCTGGGCGGCACCTCCTGGAACAAGGGCAAGCGCCACCCGACCCTCGAGCGCGGCGTGGTGGTCGGCGCCGGGGCCAAGGTACTGGGTCCGATCACGGTCGGGGCGGATGCCAAGGTCGGCTCGAATTCCGTGGTCGTGCGCGACGTGCCGACCGCGGCGACGGCGGTGGGCATTCCCGCGCGGGTCATCGTGGCCGAGCAGGAGCGCGCCCGCAACGAGAAGGCGGAGACCCTCGGCTTCTCCGCCTATGCCGTGACCCGCAACGAGGACGACCCGCTCGCCAAGGCGATCCACGGCCTGCTCGACCATGCGGTCGAGACCGACCGCCGCATCGAGGCGCTGCTCAAGATCATCGAGCGTGCCGGAGTGTCGGTGGAGGACGATGTCGCTACCGCCGACAAGTTCGACCCGAAATATTTATCGAAAATAGTTGACTAAAATAATCGGGAACTATATGTTGACAAAACCAGTCGGACTCTGACTGAAAGAAGCGCCCCCCATAAACAGAGAAGTGTTCTTACGCGAGGTACCTTCATTATGAGATTGACGACCAAAGGACGTTTTGCGGTAACCGCAATGATCGATGTGGCTTTGCGCCAGCATGCCGGTCCGGTGACCCTGGCCAGCATCGCCGAACGCCAGAAGATTTCCCTTTCCTACCTGGAGCAGTTGTTCGGCAAACTGCGCCGCAACGAACTGGTCGCCAGCACGCGCGGCCCGGGCGGCGGTTACACCCTGGCGAAGGCCCTGACGGGCATTTCCGTCGCCGACATCATCGGCGCGGTCGATGAGCCGCTCGACGCTACCGGCTGCGCCGGCATGGGCAATTGCCATGAAGAGGACCATCCCTGCATGACGCACAGCCTGTGGACCGGCCTGAATGCCCGCATGTACGAATACCTGCACTCGGTCAACCTGGAGGAACTGGTGCTCCAGCAACGCGGCACGCCGTGTGCCGAGGGCGCCGAGAAACTGCCGCAGCGCAGTTCGAATGCGCGCCGCATCGCGGTGCTGGCGACAGCCTGAGGGCACGGCCGCTTTCCCATGTTCGTCCCTGCCTACCTCGATCACAACGCCACGACGCCGGTGCATCCGGCCGTGGTCAAGGCCATGCTGCCGTACCTGACGCGCCAGCATGGCAATGCATCGAGCCGGCATGAATTCGGGCGTGCGGCGCGGCGGGCGATCGACGAGGCGCGGCAGCGCGTCGCCCTTGCGGTAGGCGCCCACCCGACCGAGGTGGTGTTCACCAGCGGCGGTTCGGAGGCCAACAACCTGTTCATCAAGGGTGCGGCGGCCAACCTGCCGCCGGGCCTGATCGCCATCTCGGGCATCGAGCATCCCTGCGTGCGCGAGCCGGCGAAACAGTTGCAGAGGAGCGGCTGGCGGCTGCGCGAGATCGCGGTCGATGGCGACTGCCGTATCGCCAGCGCCGACTTTTTCGCAGCGCTGGCGGAGCGGCCGCAACTGATTTCGCTGAT
>CAYYHO010000267.1:0-2862 GCA_964471725.1 uncultured Methyloversatilis sp.
CGACTACAGCCGCATCCAGCGTGACAACCCGCTGACCTTCACCACGGGCCTGCTCGGCATCGGCACCGCAACTCAGACTTTCAGCGGTACAGCAGGGGCGAACACGCTGCCCAGCAGGGATGTCAGCCTGAGCACCAAGCGTGACCTGACCCAGTTGGGTTTCTACAAGAACCTGTTGCCCAAGCTTAACCTCAAGGTCAGCTTCAAGAATGAAGAGAAGAACGGCGCACGCCAATGGGGGTTGGGCAGCAACGCAATTTTCCTGACCGAGCCAATCGACAGCACGACACAACAACTGGAAGCCATTCTCGACTATGCGGATGAACGGCTGCAGATTTCGGGCGGCTATTACGGCAGTTGGTATAAGAATGCCAACAACCTGGTGCTCGGTTATGAAAATGGTGCGGCCATCTCCGCACTGAATGCCAACCCGGGCAACCCGACGTCCCTTTCGCTCCCACTCGGCAACCAGGCACACCAACTCTTCGTGAATGCCGGCTACGCCTTCACACCGACGACACGCGGCACCTTCAAGCTGTCATATGGCAAGGCCACACAAGATGAGACCATTCCGGTCGCTTTTAACGTTGCCCCTGCTACGGCTGCGCCATCGAGTCTTAACGGCCGGATCGACACCACTTTGGCGGAGTTCGGCCTCACCTCGCGACCAATACCGAAGCTTTCACTGATAGCCAATCTGCGTTATCACGATGTTAGCGACAAGACCCCGCTAGCAGATTACATTGGTCCCGGGCCTTCTGGGGGTGGCACCACACGAGTATTCAACACGCCGCACTCGTATACAAAAACATCAGGCAAGGTGGAGGCGAGTTATCGGCTGCCACAGCAATTCAGTTTGATCGGCGGTATCGAGGTCAATAACCAGGATAGATCGGTGCCCACCTTAAGCACGGTCTCGGGTACAGGTGTCAATACCTATAGCGTTCCCTTCCGGGTGAAGCTGGATGAAACCACCTATCGCCTGCAGTTGCGCCGCTCGCTGTCCGACACGCTCAATGGCTCCCTGGCCTACCTCAACAGCGACCGCCGCGGACCAGGATATGTTCCGACCGGCAACGCCCCAGCTTCCAACTCTGCGGATCTCGTCAACCCGACGCATATTTCAGACCGTAAGCGGGACAAGTGGCGCGCCATGCTGGACTGGTCGCCGACGGCGCGCCTTTCCTTCCAGTTTGCGGTCGATCAGGCCCAGGACAAGTACGGCCCCAGCAGTCGTCCCTATGGTCTGGTTGATGGCAGCGCGGACATCTATTCGATAGATGCCAACTACACTCTGAATGACAATTGGCAAGTCTCTGGCTGGTATTCGCACGACAACACCAAAGCACGCGAAGTCGGCGCGCTCCTGGCAATCAACCCAGCGAATACCCGCGACGCGCAGTTGCGTGAGGTGGGGGATGCATTCGGTTTCGGCTTGCGTGGACGGCCCAGCACCAAGCTGCAGGTTGGCGCGAACTTCGAATGGGTCAAGAGTGTCAGCCAATATCCCCAGACTTTGAATGGCGCATATACGCCGACGACATCGGGTGGTATCTCTTTAGTACCTCTGGCGGACATCCACAACAAGCTCACCCGGCTGAAGCTGTTCGGCGACTACACCCTGGACAAGAACAGCAGTGTGCGCGTGGATCTGATCCATGAACGCTGGCAGACCGACGACTGGACCTGGTCGTTCAGCAACGGCACATCATTCACTTACGGCACAACCACCGACGGCACCATCGTGACGGCTAGTCCGAAACAGTCGGTCAGCTTCGTCGGCGCCCGCTACATCTACAAGTTCTAAGCAGAGCGCCTGGTTGATGAACGGCCAGATTCAACCAGTTGGGGCGGCGCAAGCCGCCCTTTTTCTTGGTGCGCCATCCCGGGCGCACCAAGAAAAAGGGCCTCCTTGAAGGAAGCCCTGGCGATGAGTTACTTAATGCCCTTTGCAAGAGACATGGGGATATTGGGTGCGCGGGGATTAACGGTAACCCGTCTCTTGGCCGGCTCGATGACCAAATCCATATCTTCCATGGGAATGGCGCCAAGAAGCACTTCGTTACCCAGAACGAGAGCGCCAGTAACGCAAGCTCGGCCAAGCATTTCAATTCTGACCGGGGAAACGTAGCGCACTTGCTGAACATGGCCATCAGCCAAAGTCACTTCACGGACTCCAACATCCTTGAGTTGAAGCTGAAGCGCTACGTGCTCAGGGATGCACAGATGCAAAGCCCCGGTATCCACGAGAGCCTCCGCATCAATCTCTTCCAGGTCGGCACGGGCATCGTTGGCCAGCCGCAACGCTGCATGTGTTATACCCATAAAACCTCCTATGCTGCCGATGGTAGCACTTCGGCATCCACCGGGGATTATGCTTGTTGTAGATATTCGCCCGTGAAGGTTCGGTTCAGCGCTTCAATTTGGCGAAAGCCGCCGCCATCGCGCCGGCGGGTTCCGGCGCGCGTTTGCGTTCCTGTTGGCGCTCTTGCTGGCGGCGCAGGTCGCGTGGCGAGGCGCCGGGCGCCGTCCCCTTGTTACGCGACGAGCCGGCTGCCGCCGTCCCATTGTTACGCGGCGAGCCGGCTGCCGCCGTCTCATTGTTACGCGACGAGCCGGCTCCCACCGTCTCGCGGGCGCCGACTTTTTCGGTTTTCTTCACCTCGTCGGACAGCCGCATGCTCAGCGCGATGCGCTTCCTGGCCACATCGACCTCCAGCACCTTGACCTTCACCACGTCGCCGGCCTTGACGACGCTGTGCGGGTCCCTGATGTAGCGGTTCGACAGTGCCGAGATGTGCACCAGTCCGTCCTGGTGCACGCCGATGTCGACGAAGGCGCCGAAGTTGGTGACGTTGGTGA
>CAYYHO010000268.1:0-2839 GCA_964471725.1 uncultured Methyloversatilis sp.
GGCAAGGTTATCCGCCTTACATCAGGCCACAGGGCAATAGTCGAGGAAAAGCCTGAGGTGAGAAAGGCAGGCGGCGTCTATTACACGCCTACATATATTGTTGATTACATTGTAAAGAATACGGTGGGAAAACTTCTGGGAAGTAACCCCTCCTCGCTCCTCCCCTTATCTAAGGAGAGGATGGGTGGAGTTACCCCGAAAGAGGCATCCAGACTCCGCATTCTTGACCCTGCCTGCGGTTCAGGCTCTTTTCTCATAGGCGCTTATCAATGCCTTCTTGACTGGCATCGCGACTGGTATGTGAATGACGACCCGCAAAAATGGGCAACAGGAAAGAATCCTGCCTTATACCAGACACATGGCGGAGACTGGCATCTTACAACAGCAGAGAAGAAAAGGATTCTGCTTAACAATATCTACGGTGTTGATATTGACTCTCAGGCAGTTGAGGTGACAAAGCTTTCATTGCTCCTGAAAGTGCTTGAGGGCGAGAACAATCAGACACTTGAAAGACAGCTTAAGTTCTACCATGAGCGCGCCTTGCCTGATTTGGGAGATAATATTAAATGCGGGAATTCATTAATCGGCCCTGATTTTTATCAGCAGCAGACATTGCTTGACGACGAAGAACGTTTACGAATTAATGTCTTTGACTGGGAAAAAGAATTTCCCGAAATCATGAAATCCGGCGGTTTTGATGCCGTTATTGGCAACCCGCCGTATGTTCAGTCGCGTTCAGAATTAATTTCAGAAATAGAAAAAAATTATTATTACAAACACTATAAGACCACAGAATATCAAATTAATACTTATGGATTATTTATTGAAAAAGGTTTGACGATATTAAGAAAAAGTGGTCTTTTTGGAATGATTGTCCCGAATTACTGGTTATCAACCGATTTTGACAAAAAACTAAGGCAATTTGTTTTTCTGCATAATAATACAATCGAATTAGTTAATGTATATAAAGTTTTTGTTAATGCAACAGTAGATACATTGCTATTAATTGTAGAGAATCCGATTAAAAATAGATTTCCTAAGAAATTTGTGTGCAAAGGAATAGATAGGTCTTTAAAATCTATTGCAGAGAGATTGAACGCTGTTGTTCTGAAGAATTGGAAATATCAGAAAGAATACATAGCGGACTCTGAAATGGCTGACGTGAGAATTAGTTTTAGTGAAAAGTTTGATTTAAAGGGTGACTCTGTACTTAAAGACTTTTTTATATTTAAAAAAGGTATGCAGCCGTACGAGGAGGGCAAGGGGAATCCACCTCAAACCCGGAACATGATGGAGAATAAAGTTTATGACGCAAATACTCAACTTGATAAATCTTACATGCCGTTATTGCGTGCAAGAAATATAAAGAGATATTATTTTGAATGGCAAGGTGATTGGATAAAATATGGTAAGAATCTTGCCGCTCCACGTTCACCTGATATTTTTGAAGGCAAAAGAATCTTGATTCAAAGGATTGTTTCAGGAAATAACATCTCAGGAACTTGTACAAGCAAGTCCTATATTTGTAACACAGATGTTATTACTTTAAAACCAATTCAGCAAAATGTAGCTCTACATATTTTTTTCTTTTTAGGGATAATTTTATCAAAGGTATGCTCTTTGTATTTAAAAAGTAGGAACATAAATTTAGACCGCGCTGCTTTTCCTAAAATAAATATTAATACTTTAGAAACATTTCCTATTCCAAAAGTGGATTTGACTAATACTGCCGACAAAGCCCGCCATGACAAGATGGTTGCGCTTGTCGAGCATATGCTTTCGCTGAATAAAAAATTATCCTCTGCAAAGACAGACCATGAAAAGACGTCACTCCAGCGCCAGATTGATACAACTGACAAACAGATAGATAAGCTGGTTTATGAGTTGTATGGATTGACAGAGGAAGAGAGAAGGATTGTAGAGGGATATTAACCATGGCTGATCCAGATTATCCGTATGTTAATTACAATAGCTCATCCCTCGATTTTTTGGATAGAGCCAGGAAACAACTCAGCCTTTTTGATGCGGGTAATATAGAAAGCTTGTTCTATGCAGCTTTGGAGTTGAGAATGGGGATTGAGGCACGGGTATGCGAATATCTTGAACATAGCCTTAATAACAAGAAGCCATCGAAACAAAAGGAGTACCATGCAGAAAAGTTATTTGCTAAGCTGCTAAAAAACAACCCTGATGCCGAGCAATCTTTAGAATTGTTAATAGGCAAAAAGGGAAGTACAAATCTATCCGCTTTCAAGTATACTCCTGTTAAAAAAGAATTTCTTGACTACTATAAGAAGCTTGGCGAAATAGTGCACTATAAGTTTTTTATAAATAATGAGCAATCATGGTACGTTAAGGAAAAATTACAAAAATACGGCGAAAAGCCGCTTTTCGACTACAGGGATTTTCTTGAGAAGGTTGCTTCAGAACTTGAGGAAGCGAACAAAGGAGACTTATTAGCGCATCCAAAATTTACTTTTACTAAAAAAAATAATTGAAAAACTAAGAAAGACAACTGAACTGAGTATGGATTGACGGCGGAAGAGATAAGGATTGTGGGAGGTGTGTCAAGAGAACAAATTATATGGTAGAATGAATTACGATTTATGACGGTCAGGAGGTGCCGCAATGTTCGACCGAATAACATTTGATCCAAAAATCATGGGTGGGCGCGCGTGCATTCGCGGGATGCGCATACCTGTTTCTGTGATTGTCGGCCAGATTGCGCATGGGGCTCCCGTAGAAGAAGTTCTTGCCGATTATCCTGATTTAGAACCTGCCGATATTCAGCAAGCCCTCGAATATGCTGCCTGGCTAACTCAAGAAGAAGTGCATACCG
>CAYYHO010000269.1:0-2837 GCA_964471725.1 uncultured Methyloversatilis sp.
GGCAGGCTTACGGCTAGCCGGTCACCAGCACATCGGCGTCGTATTGCAGCGTCGCGAACAGGTCGTCGAGGGTTTCCTCGCGCCGGATCAGTTCGACCCGCCCGTCGGCGCGCAGCAGCAGCTCCTTGGGACGCGGCTTGCCGTTGTAGTTGAAGCCCATGGCATGGCCGTGCGCGCCGGTGTCATGGATGTACAGGATGTCGCCATCGACGACGTGCGGCAGCGCGCGCTGGATTGCGAACTTGTCGTTGTTCTCGCACAGCGAGCCGGTGACGTCCACCGTCTCGGCGGCGCCCTGCTTGCCCAGCACGCTGATGTGGTGATAGGCGCCGTACATGCCCGGGCGCATCAGCGCGGACATGCAGGCATCGACACCGACATAGGTGCGATAGATCTCCTTGCGGTTGATCGCGCGGGTGACCAGGACGCCGTGGGGCCCGGTCATGTAGCGCCCGCTCTCGAGCAGCAGCGCCGGCGCATAGCCCTGCTGCGCCTTGAAGGCGGCGAACAGCGCGGTGATCTCGGCAGCCATCGTGTCGATGTCCAGCGGCGTGTCTTCCGGCCGGTAGGGAATGCCGAGGCCGCCGCCGATGTTGATGAATTCGAAGCGGATGCCGAGTTCGGCGGAAATCCACTGCACCAGGTCCAGCAGCATGCGTGCCGTCTCGACCATGTAGGTGTAGTTGCGCTCGTTGGAGGCCAGCATGGTATGCAGCCCGAAGCGGCGCGCCCCCCTCGCCATGGCCTGCCGGTAGGCATCCAGCAACTGGTCGTGGGCGACGCCGTACTTGGCCTCCACGGGGGTGCCGATGATGCTGTTGCCGGTGCGGCGCTCGCCGGGGTTGTAGCGGAAGCAGATCAGCTCCGGCATCTTGGGCACCTTGGCGACCAGCGAGATGTCGTCGAGGTTGAGGATGCAGCCGCCAGCGTCCGCCGCAGCCTGGAAGTCGGCCTGGCTGGTGTTGTTGGAGGTGAACATGATGCCGTCGCCGGTGACGCCGAGACGCCGGCTCAGGGTCAACTCGGCCACCGAACTGCAGTCGAAGCCGAAGCCCATCGACTGCATGATCTGCATGATGCGCGGATTGGGCAGGGCCTTGACCGCGAAGTACTCGCGGAACCCGGACATTGCCGCGATGCCGGCGAAGGCGCGCTTGAGCGCTTCTCCGGTGGCGCGGATGCCGGTTTCGTCGTAGATGTGGAAGGGCGTGCCGTAGTGGGCGACGATCGCCGGCAATACGGGGGTCAGGCGGTTTTCGAAGTCTGTCGGGATGGGCATGATGGTCTTATCCGAAAATGGCTTCGATGCGCGCCATGGCTTCTTGCACGTTTTCGAAGCTGTTGAAGGCGCTGATGCGGATATAGCCCTGGCCGCACTTGCCGAAGCCGGCGCCCGGGGTGCACACCACCGCCGCCTCGTTGAGGAGCTTGTCGAAGAAAGCCCAGGAATCGGTCTTGCTGTCGATCCAGATATAGGGCGAGTTCTCGCCGCCGATGCAGGAATAACCCAGTGCCGTCATCCTGGCGCGGATGTATTGGGCATTCTTCAGGTAATAGGCGATCAGTTCCTTGACCTGGGCCTGGCCTTCCGGGCTGTAGATGGCTTCCGCCGCGCGCTGGATCGGGTAGGAAACGCCGTTGAACTTGGTGGTATGGCGGCGATTCCACAGGGCATGCAGGGGCGCCGCCTCGCCCGCTGCGGTATAGGCCATGCACTCCTTGGGGACGACGGTGTAGGCGCAGCGGGCGCCGGTGAAGCCGGCCGTCTTGGAGTAGCTGCGGAATTCGATGGCCACCTCGCGCGCGCCGGCCACCTCGTAGATCGAGTGCGGCAGATCCGGGTCGGTGATGAAGGCCTCGTAGGCCGCATCGAAGAGGATCAGCGCCTTGTTGGCCCTGGCGTAATCCACCCACTCCTGCAACTGGGCCTTGGTCGCGGTGGAGCCGGCGGGATTGTTGGGGAAGCACAGGTAGATCAGGTCGACCGGCTGCTGCGGCAGGGCGGGGACGAAGCCGTTTTCCCGGTTGCCGTCCAGATAGACCAGGCCGTCGTAACGTCCGGTCTCCTTGTTCCAGCTGCCGGCACGGCCGGCCATCACATTGGTATCGACATAGACCGGATAGACGGGATCCGGCACGGCGACCGTGCAGTCGAGCGAGAAAATCTCCTGGATGTTGCCGGTGTCGCACTTGGCGCCATCGCTGACGAACACCTCGTCGGGCTGCACGTTGGCGCCGCGCGCCTGGAAGTCGTGCTGGGCGATCGCCGCGCGCAGGAAGTCGTAGCCCTGTTCCGGGCCGTAGCCGCGGAAGGAACTGTCGCGCGCCATCTCGTCGGTGGCGGCATGCAGCGCCTTGATGCAGGCCGCGGGCAGGGCGCGGGTGACGTCGCCGATGCCCAGGCGGATGATCTTCTTGTCGGGATTGGCCTGCTGGAAGGCGGCGACCCGCTTGGCAATGTCGGAAAACAGGTAGGAGGACTGCAGGTTCCGGTAATTCTCGTTAATCCTGATCATTGGTGCTCCAGGGTGGCAAAGTAAAAGGTGGGGCTGAAATCGGCGGGCGAATTTTGTAAAAATTGGCGCGTATATTATCAGGTCGCCTTCATCGACCTTTCCGGCCCAATGGAAGAATGGAAGAAATTCGCATCCGCGGCGCCCGCACGCACAATCTCAAGGACATCAACCTCGACCTGCCGCGCAACCGGCTGACGGTGATCACCGGCCTGTCGGGTTCCGGCAAGTCCTCGCTGGCCTTCGACACGCTGTACGCCGAGGGGCAGCGCCGCTACGTGGAATCCCTCTCCGCCTATGCGCGCCAGTTCCTGCAGTTGATGG
>CAYYHO010000270.1:0-2828 GCA_964471725.1 uncultured Methyloversatilis sp.
CCGCCGGCGCCGCCATCGTGCGCGCCGAGCTGGGCTGGACTTGAACAACCCGCTTGAAAACCAGGAGCGCCATGCATGCCTGATCTGACTGCCAAACAACTGATCCGCCTCGCCCTGGCGCTGCTGTTCGGCGGGCTGTGCCTGCTCCAGCCCGCCTGGGCGCAAACGAAGAACCTGGCGCCGGGCTTCGCCAGCATCCCCAAGGGTTCGGCCCTGCTGCTGATGCCGCTGGACGTCGAATTGTTTTCGCTCTCCGCCGGCGGCATCACCGAACCGCGCGCCGACTGGACGCAAGCCGCGAATGCCCACATGCACACGGCCCTGAACGGCCGCTTCGCCGAGCTGGGTCTGGCCAAGCGGGAACTGTCCGAAGCCGATGCCGACGACTTCGCCGAGGTCAGCGCGCTGCATGCCGCAGTGGCGCGGGCGATCGCACTGCACCATGTCCAGGGCGGCGATTTCGCCCTGCCGACCAAGCAGGGCAAGCTCGACTGGTCGCTGGGCGACGCCGTGCAGCCGATCCGCGCACGCTCGGGCGCCGACTATGGCCTGTTCGTCTGGGTGCGCGACAGCTATGCCTCGTCGGAACGCAAGTTCACCATGTTCGCCATGGCCGTGCTCGGGGTCGGCATCACGGGCGGCTTCCAGACCGGCTATGCCTCCCTCGTCGATCTGAAGAACGGCCAGGTGATGTGGTTCAACCGCCTGTTGCGCGCCACGGGCGACCTGCGCGAAGCGGCGCCGGCCGCCGAGACGATGCGCACCCTGCTGAACGGATTTCCGGAGTCGAAATGAGGCGGCGACATGAATCGGCGTGAGGTGCTGCAGGCCGGCTGCGCCTGCTGCGCCGGTTTGCTAGCGCGCCAGGGCTGGGCGCAGCCGGCGATCGACTACGCGGCGCCGCAGCGCTTCGAACGTCCCGACATCGCCACCGACGAAGGTGGCCTCTGGGCGCTGATGGACCGCGAGGAAAAAAACCTGCGCCGCAGCCCGCATCTAGTGCGCGATACCGCTCTGCGGGCGTATGTGCAGGCTATCGCCTGCCGGCTGGCCGGCAATCACTGTCCGGACATCCGCATCTTCCTGGTGCGCATGCCCCTGTTCAACGCCAGCATGGCGCCCAACGGCATGATGGAAGTCTGGAGCGGGCTGCTGCTGCGGCTGGAGAATGAGGCGCAGCTGGCCGCCGTGATCGGCCACGAAATCGGCCATTACCTGCAGCGGCATTCCGTCCAGCGCCTGCGCGATATCAAGTCGAAGTCGGCCTTCGGCCAGGTGCTCGGCCTGTTCGGGCTGGCCGGCGCGCTCGGCCAGGTGGCGGTGATGGCCAGCGTATTCGCCTATGGCCGCGAACATGAAATGGAGGCCGACCGCGTCGGCGCGATCCTCATGCACGAGGCGGGCTACGACGTCGGCGAGGCGGCGAAGGTGTGGGCGAACCTGCTCGCCGAGGCGAAGGCCCAGGACGGCAAGGAGCCGGCGCAGACGGCGCCGCTGTTCGCCACCCACCCGGCGCCGCCGGAGCGGCAGACCGGCCTGGAGCAGATCGCCAAAGCCCTGCCGGGCGGCAGCGTCGGCGCAGCGGCCTTTGCCGAGCGGACCGCGCCCTTGCTCGACGACTGGCTGCAGGACGAAGTCAAGCGCGGCCAGCATGCCGAAAGCATTGTCCTGCTGTCGCGCCATCTGGCGCGCGGCTTCCAGCCGGAAACCATGCGCTACTATCGCGGCGAGGTTTATCGCCTGCGCGGCCGGGACGGCGACCGGGAGCTGGCGCTGGCCGACTATGAAGTCGCGGCGAGCGGCAGCAATCCGGCGGCGCGGGCCTTCCGCGGCATCGGTCTGATCCGCCGGCAAAGCGGTGCGCGCGCCGAAGCGCAGCAGGCCCTGTCGCGTTATCTCGAGCTGATGCCCGAGGCGCCGGACGCCGCCCTGATCCAGTCCTACATTGCGGAGTTGAAAGTATGAGTCGCGTATTTCTGGTCATCGTGCTGGCGCTGTTCCTGACCTCATGTGCCACCGTGCGGAAGGTCGAATCGGGCCGCAACGCCATCGGCGAGCGCCTTTCCATCGAGATCGACGGCCATTGGAACCACCTGGATTTCCCCGGCATCAAGCCGGCGCAGGTGTGGACCATGGAAGGGGTGACGATCGACGAGTTCCTGCTCTACGCGGGCATCCGCGACGGTCAGGCGATGCATCCCGAGGCGCCCCTCGGCAGCAGGCACAAGAACCTGGTGTTTCGCAGCGCCATGCAGACCGAGGAAATCGTCTCCCTGTTCGAAAGCCTGCTGAGCCGTGACAACTCGACCTTCAAGCTGCTCAAGCTTGAACCCTATGGCTTCGGCGGCCACAACGGCTTCCGCTTCGAGTACGAGCGCATCCGCAAGCTGGACAACGTCCAGTTGCGCGGCGTCGGCTTCGGCGCCGTGGACAAGGGTGAGCTGTTCGCGCTGATCTACCATGCGCCCCGTCTGACTTTCTTCCCGCGCCACCAGGCGCGGGTGGAGGCGATCGCGCGCACGGTCGTCATCCGGTAGGGCCTGAGCTGCCAGCGAAAAAAAAGCCCCGGCTTACCGGGGCTGTCATGCAGGTTGCCGCTCAGAGCGCCACGCCGTCGGCGACTTCCTGGAACTCCGGTATCTTGTCGAAGGACATGTAGCGATAGACGTCGCTGGCCTTCGCATTGACGGCCTTGACCATCTCCTGGTACTCGGCATTGGTCGGGATCTTGCCCATCAGCGCGCAGACGGCCGCGAGTTCCGCGGACGATAGATAGACGCGGGTGTCGATGCCGAGGCGGTTCGGGAAGTTGCGCGTCGAGGTCGACA
>CAYYHO010000271.1:0-2578 GCA_964471725.1 uncultured Methyloversatilis sp.
CAGGTCGAGCAGGTTGAAGATGAAGCAGGCCTTGAGGGCGTTCTTCGCCATGCGCTCCGGGTCGGCTGCGAAGGCTTCCAGCCGCTGGTAGGCGCGCTCGAGGGCGGCAGGCACTTCGCCGAACGGACGGCCATGGCCGGGCACCACGGTATCGACCTCCAGCCGCGCGATCATGTCGAGCGTGGCGCGCGTGGCCTGTAGCGCCCCGGGCTGGCCGAGCAGTTCGCCGAAGACGATGCCGAAGCCGTTTTCCCAGAGCGCGTCGCCCGAGATCAGCACGCGCGCCTCCGGACAGTGGAACACCAGCGCATCCATGTCGTGGCCGGGCGCGGCATGCGCCTGCCAGTCCAGCCCGCCCATGCGCAGCCTGTCGCCCGGACGCACGACGCCATCGTGCCGGAAGCGTTCGCCGCGCTGCGCCGCGAGCGAGAGCAGCAGCGCCTGTTCGTTCCAGTCGCGGATGTGCCGCTCGATGCCGGCGGGAATCAGGATCGCGCAAGCGAATTCCCGCTGCAGCGCCGCGTTGCCGCCGATGTGGTCGGAATGCGAATGCGTATTGATGAGCCGCACGAGCCGGGCGGCCGGGCGCCGTCCCGCCAGCGCCGACTTGACGAGTTCGACGGTCTGCGCGGCATGGCCCGCGTAGCCGCTGTCGATCAGCGTGGCCTCATTGCCATCGAATAACAGGATGTTGTTCGAGGACAGCCAGCCGCGTTCGATGACCTGGTAGTCCGGCGTGGGCGGCATACTCGGCGGCGGCGTTCCCCATGGCCGGCCGCAGCCGATGCAGTAGGCTTCATCCGCGTCCGGCAGACAGATGCCGACGCAAGGATAGAGCTCATCGGTATTCACGCGTTCCGTTTGGCGAGAAGCGCCCGCGCGACCTTCGAGGATGGCTGCCGGCCGAGCTGGCCGGCGATCCAGGCGGCCGTATCGACCAGCTGGTCGAGATCGACGCCGCAGTCGATGCCCAGTCCCTGCAGCAGCCAGACGACGTCCTCGCTGGCGACGTTGCCGGAAGCGCCCTGCGCATAGGGGCAGCCGCCCAGTCCGCCGACGGCACTGTCGAAGACATTGACGCCGACCTGCAGCGAGGCGTGAATGTTGGCGATCGCCATGCCGTAGGTATCGTGATAGTGGCCGGCGAGCTGCGCGAGCGGCACGCGGCGCGCCACTGCTTCCAGCATCGCCTGCGTCCTGCCGGGCGTGCCGATGCCGATGGTGTCGCCCAGCGAGATCTCGTGGCAGCCCGCCTCGAACAGTTGCCCGGCGACCTCGGCGACGGTCGCCACAGGCACCTCGCCCTGATAGGGACAGCCGAGCACGCAGGAAACATAGCCGCGCACCCTGATGCCGGCTGCCTGCGCCCCGGCCATCACCGGCTTGAAGCGCTCGATCGATTCCTTGATGGAGCAGTTGATGTTCTTTTGCGAAAAGGCTTCCGAAGCGGCGGCAAACACCGCCACTTCGTCGGCTCCGGCGGCAAGGGCTGCAGCGAGCCCCTTTTCGTTCGGCACCAGCACCGGGTAACCCACCCCCGGCCGGCGCTCGATGCCGGCCATCACCGCCGCGGCATCGGCCATCTGCGGCACCCACTTGGGCGACACGAAGGCCGTGGCCTCGATCGACTTCAGGCCAGAGTCGGCAAGGCGCCCGATCAGTTCGAGCTTGGTCGCCGTGGCAACCGGTTGCGACTCGTTCTGCAGGCCGTCGCGCGGGCCGACTTCGACAATGCGGACTTGCTTGGGCAGGGACATGGCTCGGTTATTGTGCGACATCGAACTCGACCAATTCTGCCCCATCGCTCACCTGTTCGCCCACTGCGTAGCAAAAGGCTTTCACGGTGCCGGCGGCCGGCGCGACCAGGGTGTGCTCCATCTTCATCGCCTCCAGCACCAGCAGCGGCGCGCCCTTGTCGACCGTCGCGCCGGGCGTCGCCAGCAGCGCGATCACCTTGCCCGGCATCGGCGCGGTCAGGCCGCCTTCGGCGCCGCCGCCGGCGCCGGCATGGTAGAGCGGATCGATGGCGGCGAAGATGAAGCTCATGCCGTCGTAGAAGACGTGGCGCTTCTCGCCGGCGGCGACGACGGTGACGCCGAGGCGGCGGCCGTCGAGGTCGGCGCGCAACTGGCCGTCCGCGTCGAGCCAGCCGTTGGCCGGTGTGCTGCGCCCTTCGCATTCGAGCAGGAAGCCATTGCGCTCATAGGACGCGATCACGCGCTGCTCGCTGCCGCCCGCGCGCAACTGGATGGTGCGCTGGGCGGCGCCGTTGGCGCGCCAGCCGTCGCGCCGGTGCCAGGGCGAATGGGGATCCGGGCTGGCCGCGGCATCGTCGCGGCCATAGATCTGGTCGCGCAGCAATTCGGCCAGCGCCGCCAGCAGCCAGGCTTCGCGCGGGATCGGGGGGGCTTCTGCCGCCCCCTGGCCGGGAAACAGGAAGTCGCGCTCGCGTTCGATCAGTCCGGTGTCGAGATTGGCCGCAGCAAAGGACGGGCAGGCCACCAGCCGCGCCAGGAAGCCGACGTTGTTGGCGACGCCGACGATGCGATAGTCGGCCAGCGCCTGCAGCATGCGCGTC
>CAYYHO010000271.1:2588-2827 GCA_964471725.1 uncultured Methyloversatilis sp.
GCTTGGCGATCATCGGGTCGTAGTGCGGGCTGATCTCGTCGTCCTGCTCGACGCCGGTATCGACGCGCACATGGAGCGATTCGGCCGGCGGCGCCAGGTGGCTCAGGCGCCCGGTGGCCGGCAGGAAGCCTTTGTCCGGGTCTTCCGCGTAGATGCGCGCCTCGAGCGCGTGGCCGCGGATCGACAGCTGTTCCTGCGCCAGCGGCAGCGGCTCGCCGGCGGCCACCTTGAGCTGCCAT
>CAYYHO010000272.1:0-2819 GCA_964471725.1 uncultured Methyloversatilis sp.
CGCGCGCCGCCTCGATGGCGGCGTTGAGGGCGAGCAGATTGGTCTGGTCGGCGATTTCCTTGATGACCAGCACCACGCGGCTGATTTCCTCGGAGGTGGTGGCCAACTCGGCAATGCGCTGTTCGGTTCCTGCCACCACCTGGGCGGCCGAGGCGATGTGATCGGCAGCTTTCTGGCTGATCGCGGCGCTTTCGCAGGTTGCCTGGGTGGATGTGTTCGTGGCCTGCATGGCATCCTGCGCGTTGCTGCTCATCTCGTCGGTGGAAGTGGACAGTTCCTCGACGGCGGCGGCGATGCTGGAAATGCTGGCCGACTGCGCTTCGGTAACCTTGACCGTTTCTTCGCTGGCGGCGGCAAGCCGCTGGCTGGAGCTTTCCAGTGCGCGAGCGCTTTGGTGCACCAGGCTGATGGCCTCATGCAAGCGGTTGCGCAGCATGGCAATGCGCGTCAGGATGGCGCCGAACTCGTCCTTGCCGCCGGCACGGATGACTTGCGAAAGGTTGCCGCCGGCGACTGCCGCCGCCAGCGTTTCGGCGCGGCGCGCATCGCGCGCGAGGCGAACCAGCAGGATGCCGGCCAGCAGGATGCCGACGAGGATGGCGCCGCCCGCGAAGAGCATGCTGCGCTGGTCGGCGGCTTCCTGTTGCGCCTCCAGCTGGGCGAGCAGCCTGGGTTTCGCTTCGTCGAGCTGCTTGATCTCGCCGACCATGATGTCGCGCATCTCGCGCCACTTCGGCGTCTCGGTCTTGGTGAGCACGCCCTTGGCCTCATCCATTTGTTTGGCCTTGAGCAACTCGAAAATCTGCTCGTGCATCTTTTTCTGCTCGGCGCGCAGAGCCAGCAGTCGATCCGGCAGGCCGGACTTGACGGTCTGCTGGTCGAGTGCGCGGGCCTCGTCGGCCGCCTTGTCGAAGGCGGCCGTGGCGTTCTGGTAGTTTTCGTAGGCGCGCTTGTTTTCCGGGTCGAGCATGACGTTGCGGATGGCCTGGCCCATCTGCAGGCCCTGGGCGTACATGTTGTAGAAGTCGGCGCGGCGCGCGACATCCTCTTCGATGTACTGCTTGTAGGCCTGCTCGGTCTGGCCGCCCGAATGGTGGGCTTCGACGAGGGCGCCGACCAGCAGCACCATGACCAACGCCATCACCACCATGAGGCGGCGGCCGATGCGCATGTTGTCGACCCGAGCCATGAGTCCGCGCAGCAAGGCGCCCAGCCCGCGGGGCACCACCTCGCCCTCGTGCAGGCGTATCGACGGGTCCTGACGCATGCGCTGATAAAGCGCTTCGGCGGCAGCGACTTCCTCGCGCGTCGGCTTGACGCGTACCGACATGAAGCCGCCATCGGGCCTGGGGGTCACCGAGGCGCGCACCCAGTAGTGGTCGCCGTTCTTGCAGCGGTTCTTGACCACGCCCGCCCAGGGGCGGCCGTTCTGGATCGTTTCCCACAGGTCGCGGAAGGCTTCGGCCGGCATGTCGGGATGGCGCACCAGGTTGTGCGACTGGCCAATCAATTCCTCGCTCGAGAACCCGCCAACCTCGACAAAATCTTCATTGGCAAAGGTGATGCGGCCTTTGGCATCGGTGTGCGAAATGATGGCGATGCCGGCAGCGTAATTGCGTTCGGTGCCTGTCACAGGCTGGTTGTTGCGCATGAAATTTCCCCGGAGAACGAGCAGATGGTCTGATTATTACACTAAAGAATCAAGCCGTTGCGTATCTGCGCTGACGTGAAGCTGGTCAGGCAAGTACTGTGGCATAAAGCCAACGCGTCCGGCGGCGGGCGGCGCCTGCGGGCGCAAGGCCTTGCCGGCTACGCGCCGCATGCGCGCCCGACGGCTTCCGCCGCCTCGATGCCATCGACACCCGCCGACAGAATGCCCCCCGCATAGCCGGCGCCCTCGCCGGCCGGATAGAGGCCCTTGACGTTCAAACTCTGGCAGTCGGGGCCGCGCGTGATGCGCAGCGGCGCGGAGGTGCGCGTCTCGACTCCGGTCAACACCGCGTCGGGCAGCGCGAAGCCGCGGATCTGGCGGTCGAAGACCGGGATCGCCTCGCGCAGCGCAGCGATCGCGAAATCCGGCAAAGCGGTGGCGAGATCGGTCGGCCTGACCGCGGGCTGATAGGACGGCACGACCGCACCGAGCGACTCCGAAGGGCGGCCGGCAAGGAAATCGCCGACACGCTGTCCCGGCGCATCGTAGTTGCTTCCGCCCAGATCGAAGGCGCGACGCTCCCAATGGCGCTGGAACTCGACGCCCGCCAGAACATCGGCGCTGCCGAAATCGGCCGGCGTGACATTGACGACCAGCCCGCTGTTGGCATTGCGCTCGGCGCGTGAATACTGGCTCATGCCGTTGGTGACGACGCAGCCGGGTTCCGAGGTGGCCGCCACCACCTGCCCGCCGGGACACATGCAGAAACTATAGACGTCGCGGCCGCGCCCGATTCCCTGTTGCGCGTGATGCACCAGCTTGTAGTCGGCCGCGCCGAGCAGGCGATGGCCGGCGAAACTGCCGTAGCGCGCACTGTCGATCAGCGATTGCGGATGCTCAATGCGCAGGCCGACGGCAAAGGGCTTCGCCTCCATGAAGACGCCGCGCCGCCGCAGCATCGCGAAGCTGTCGCGCGCGCTGTGGCCGAGCGCCAGCACGACCTGGTCGGCCCGGATGGTTTCCCCGGTTTGCAGAATGACCGCGCGTACATGGCCGCCCTCGATGACGAGGTCTTCGACGCGCGCCTGAAACCTGATTTCGCCGCCCAGGCTTTCGATTTCCGCGCGCATCTTCTCGACCATGCTCACCAGCCGGAAGGTGCCGATGT
>CAYYHO010000273.1:0-2799 GCA_964471725.1 uncultured Methyloversatilis sp.
AAAATGTGCTGCGGCATAGCCTGGGCAGCGCCTCGGCCGGCGATGCCCACCAGCCCTGGCAACTGGATACGGCGCCGGAGCTGAGCCTGTTCTTCCGCGACGACCGCCTCTCCGACCTGATCGGCTTCGAGTATGCGAAATGGCATGGCCGCGATGCCGCGGCGCATTTCGTCGACCAGCTGAAAGCCATCGCCGCCGCCGCGCCGGCGGGAAAAACCCCGCTCGTCAGCGTCATCCTCGACGGCGAGAACGCCTGGGAGTACTACCCCTACAACGCTTATTACTTCTTCGAGGACCTCTACGAACTGCTCGAGGCCCAGCCCTGGGTGCGCACCCGCACTTATGCCGACATCCTCGCCGACCCTGATCACGCGCCGCCGGCACGGCTGCCGCGACTGACGGCCGGCAGCTGGGTGTATGGCACGCTGTCCACCTGGATCGGCGATGCCGCCAAGAACCACGCCTGGGATTTGCTGTGCGCCGCCAAGCACAGCTACGACCAGGTCATCGCCAGCGGCCGGCTGGATACCGCCGCCACCGCTGCGGCGGAAGCGCAGCTCGCCGTCTGCGAAAGCTCGGACTGGTTCTGGTGGTTCGGCGACTACAACCCGGCGCAGGCCGTGGCGAGCTTCGATCGCCTGTTCCGGCGCAACCTCGCCAACCTGTATCGCCGCCTGCAGCTGGAGCCGCCGGCCCAGCTCGACATGCCGATTGCAAGCGGCCGCAAGGACGATACCGCGGTTGCCCCGGGGGCACAAAGCGGCGGCACGATGCGGCGCGCCAGCGACCATCCCGCGCCGGCCGCGTAAAATGGGTCGCAAAAAACGAAAAAACCTCGCCTCTCTCAACGGAACACACCATGGCCGGAACCCTGTTTCAACTCGAAGTCAATCCGCAACTCCCCGCGCGCCTGGCGCGCCTCGACGAACTCGCCAACAACCTCTGGTACAGCTGGGATCGTCCCACCCGTTCCCTGTTCGCCCGCCTCGACCAGAAGCTCTGGGGCGCCGTCGGCCACAGCCCGAAAGCCTTCCTGAAGCGCATCGATCAGCAGCGCCTCAACGAAGCCGCCGAAGATCCGGTCTTCCTGGGTATGTTCGCCAAGGTGCTGTCGACCTACGACACCTACCATGACGGCCTCAAACGCGAGAACGGCGACGCCCACCTGCCGGCCGACGGCCTGATCGCCTATTTCTGCGCCGAATTCGGCTTTCACGAGAGCCTGCCGATCTATTCGGGCGGCCTCGGCATCCTGGCCGGCGACCACTGCAAGACCGCCAGCGACCTGCGCCTGCCGTTCGTCGGCGTCGGCCTGCTATACCGGCAGGGCTATTTCCGCCAGAGCATCGACGGCGAAGGCCACCAGCACGCCCTCAACACCGATGCCGACTTCGACGACCTGCCCGTGGTGCCGGTACGGCGTGCGGACGGCAGCGAGCTCAGGGTCAGCCTGCACATGCCCGGCCGCACGGTGCATGTCAAGGTCTGGTCGACCCGCGTCGGCCACATTTCCCTGTACCTGCTCGACACCGACCTGGAAGAGAACCTGCCGCACGACCGCGACATCGCCCACCAGTTGTATGGCGGCGACCGCACCATGCGCCTCGAACAGGAGATCGTGCTCGGCATGGGCGGCGTGCGCGCCCTGACCGAAATGGGCCTGCGCCCCACCGTCTGGCACATCAACGAAGGCCATGCCGCCTTTCTCGTGCTGGAACGCACCCGCGACCTGATCAGGGCTGGCCTCGATTTCGCCGGCGCGCTCGAGGCGGTCGCCAGCAACACCGTGTTCACCACCCATACGCCCGTGCCGGCCGGCCACGACCACTTTGGCGAGGAGTACATCGGCCGCTACTTCGAGGAATGCTGCCGCGACATGGGCTGCGACATCGACAGCCTGGTCGCGCTGGGACGCATCGACCAGCAGCCGGACTTCAACATGACGGCGCTCGCCATCCGCGGCTCGCGCTTCCAGAACGGGGTCTCGCGCATCCACGGCGGCGTCTCGTCCGAGATCTGCGCCAGCCTGTGGCCGCAGGTCGAGCCGGCCGAGAACCCGATCGGCTACGTGACCAACGGCGTCCATGTGCCGACCTTCCTGTCCGATCTCTGGCACGACACCTTCGACCGCGTGCTCGGCCCGGCCTGGCGCCAGCGTCTCACCGACCCCGCCTGCTGGGCCGAGATCCACAACATCCCCGACCACACCTTCTGGAGCGTGCGGCAGTCGATCAAGGCCCAGATGCTGCATCTGGTGCGCCACCGCATCACGCAGCAGCACGTCAGGAACCAGAGTTCGCAGTCCCACATCGACCGCCTGCTGCGGCTGGCCGATCCGGAAAACCCCAACGTCCTCACCATCGTCTTCGCACGCCGCTTCGCCACCTACAAGCGCGCCACCCTGCTGTTCCGCGACCTCGAGCGGCTCAGGCAGCTGATCTGCAACCCGGAGCGGCCGGTGCTGTTCATCTTCGCCGGCAAGGCCCACCCGGCCGACCTGCCGGGCCAGGCGCTGATCCGCCGCATCCACGAGGTCGCCGAGATGCCGGAATTCGAGGGTCACTTCCTGCTCATCGAAGGCTACGACCTGCGGCTGGCGCGGCGCCTGGTTTCCGGCGCGGACGTCTGGCTCAACAACCCGATCTACCCGCTCGAAGCCTCCGGCACCTCGGGCATGAAGGCCGCCATCAACGGCGTCATCAACCTGTCGGTGCTCGACGGCTGGTGGGGCGAAGGGTTTCAGCGCGACGAGCATGGCGTCAATGGCTGGGCCATCAAGCCGGCCTCGAGCATCCACGG
>CAYYHO010000274.1:0-2779 GCA_964471725.1 uncultured Methyloversatilis sp.
CCAGCGCGCCCCAGCCCTCGTCTACATGCAGCAGTCCGGCGACGATGACGCCCAGCGCGGCCACCTGCGCAACGGCCAGGTCGATGAAGATGATGCCGCGCCGGAGCACCATCATTCCCAACGGCACGTGGGTGGCGAGCACCACCAGCCCGGCGACGAAGGGTGCCGCCAGCAGGCCGGCGTCGGCCAGCGCCAAACTCATTTCAGCCCCTTCAAAAGGCGCTGCACCGTGGTCTCGAACAGCGCCGTCAGGTCGTCCGCCTCCGGCGCGCCGACGGTGAAGGGCAGCACCACGGCCGGCACCTTGGCCTCATGGGCAAACCATTCCGCCGCCCGCGGCGGGTTGTAGGCGGCACGGATCACCATGCGAGGGCGGCTCGTCGCAGCCTGGTCGCGCACGCGGGCAAGGTGGGCCACCGACGGCTCGACGCCGGGCTTGGGCTCCAGTGCGGCGACCTCGCGCAGCCCCAACCAGTCGTAGAGATACACCCAGGCCTTGTGCTGCGAGACCACGGCGACGCCCCTCAACGGCGCGGCCTGCGCCTCCCACTGCTTGAGGCGCACCTTCCAGCGTTCGGCGAACGCCGCGTAACCGCTGCGGTAGGCGGCGGCATTGGCCGGATCGATCAGCGCCAGCCGTGCCGCCAGCGCCTCGCCGACGGCCAGGAAATTGCGCGGATCGGTCTGGATGTGCGGGTTGCCGTCGGCATGCACGTCGCCCCCGGCGCGGTCCGGCTTGCCCGGCACGTCCAGCATGCGGACGAAGGCCGCCGCCTCGAAATGGCCGGGCTGCCCAGTCTGGATGCGCGGGTTGCCCGACTCGCGCAACACCACCGGCAGCCAGCCCACTTCCAGCTCGGCGCCGGTGGCCAGCAGCAGGTCGGCATTGCGCGCACGGGCGATCAGCGAGGGCCGCGCATCGATGCGATGCGGATCCTGCAGCGCGGTCGTGGCGGAAACCGCCTTGACCTTGTCGCCGCCGATCTCCTGCGCCAGCGCCGCCCATTCGGGCACGGTGCTGAAGATGTTGACTGCCGCCTGCGCCGGCAGGGCAAAGACGAAAAGCAGCAGTGTCAGTATCCGCATCGCCGCCGCCTCAGAACTTGTGGGCGCCGTGGGCGCCCAGGCTCATGATGTACTGCAGCGTCCATTGGTTGTCGGTCACGCCCTCCATGGCCCGGTCGCGGGCGAATTGCAGGCGCAGGCGCGAGAACTCGGAGTTGCTCCAGTCGATCATCACGCTGTCCTTGCGCGGCTTGTAGGCGGCGAAGTAGTGGTTATCGGCATCCAGCAGATCGAATACCGTGGCGGCGTCGAATGACTTGCTGCCCTTGGCCAGCCAGTCGTGGCGGTAGCCGACGCGCCACTTCGGCATGAACTGGTAGACGGCGGACGCGTAACCGCCGCTCTGCCGCGTCGACAGATCGCCCAACGCCGCTCCGCCGGTACAGGTGGTGCCGGCATCGGCGTCGTCGCAACGCCAGACACCTTTCTCGGTGCGCCGGAAGACCTCGGCCTGCATCTTCAGGCTGCGCTCCGACGCATTGCCGTTCGGCGCCCACTTCCAGACGAAGTCGGCGATGGCAGTACGGCTCTTGCCGCTGAAGAAGCTCTCCACTTCGAGGCCGCCCGTGTCTTCGAAGTGCGCCGAGCGGTCGGCCGCCCTGGTGCCGAGGAAAGACAGGCCCGCCTGCCACGCATTCGACGCCCCGACGTCGCCGCCGGTCTTGACGAAGATCGCGCCCGCCCCGCTGCCGTTCTTGTTGCGGTCGGTACCCGGAAAGCCGTCGCCACGGCCGATCTCGGCGCCCAGTTGCAGGAACAGTGCGGTCGGTGCCGTCCACTTCAGCTGCAGGCCGTCGTGGCGGTAACCCTCCGCGCCGAACAGCACCTGCTGCATCAGCGTGGCGTCGGCGAAGTCCCATTCGTGGGGATGCCGGGCGTTCTGGTAGCCGATGTCGGAGCGGAAACGGCCGGCGCGCACGGTCAGGCCCTGGCCGAGGCCGAGCGTCGCAACGCTGGCTTCCTCGACCTCCACCTCGCCGTCGCCGGTGACGGCGAAGCGGGCCACGCCGCGAAAGCCGGGGTCGATGTTGGCGGCGAACATCAGTTCGGTGTGTTCGAGCGACAGTCCGCGCTTGGCGCCGCCGTGGTCGTGACCGGCCGGCCAGTAGCCGGAAACGGTGCGCTCGGGAACGTCCTGCATGTGCTTGGCCTGACCTTGCAGCACCAGGCCGATTTCCGGGTTGAAGGCGCTGGCCTTGCCTTCGCCGACGCGCGCGGTCTGCGTCGCGGCCTTGTCGGCGGCGGCCTTGGCCTGGGTCGAGGTGGATTCAGCCTGCGCCAGGCGCTTTTCCAGCGCCTCAATGCGCTGCTCGTAGGCTTGTTTCATCTGCGCGATTTCGGCGCGCAGGGCTTTCAGGTCGGCGTCGGAGGCAACGGCGGGCAGGGTGGCCAACAGGCCGGCGGCGGCCAGCACGAGGCGGGAAGGACGGATCATCATGAACTCCAGTACGGGAAATGGCGAACGGCCCGGACGCTTGCCCGGGCGGGGGAACGGCGGTTTCAGTCGTGGAGTTCGGGCGGGGCGCGGCTATGGAAGGCCGACTGCGCCCACAGCAGCAGACTGCACAGCAACAGCAAGCGCGGGAGCCGCATCATGGCGTGCGCCGCGCACACTGTGCGCAAGTGCCGTGCACATCCATTTCCACCGCGCCGAGGCGAAAGCCGCGCGGCAATCTTGGCGCCGCAGGCGGGTGAGCCTTGAGGCAGAACACGC
>CAYYHO010000275.1:0-2772 GCA_964471725.1 uncultured Methyloversatilis sp.
GTCGCCGGCGAGCCACAGGCCGGCCAGGGCCGTTGCCGTGGGGGGGCGCTGCATGCCGGGGGTGCAGGCGAAGGTGGCGCGCTTTTCCTCGATCACCCAGCTGTTCCGCGGCGCCGGCAGACCGGGCTGCAGGCGGGCGATTTCGCCATGAATGGCGCTTGCCAGCGTGTCATGGTCGAGCGCCTGGTGCGGGCCTTCGCCGCTGATCACTGCGGCGATGAGGCCGTGCTGGCCGCACAGGCTGCCGCGGTCGAACAGCCACTGGGCGTGGCCGGCGGTGCTGCCGAGCATCGGGAACGGCAGGCGCACCGTGGCCGGGTAGGCGAGATAGACGGTGAAGATCGGCTGCCCGGTGAATGTTGCGACCTGCTCGCAGAGCGGGGCCAGCGCCGCGTGGGGCGCCAGCAGCCTGGGCAGATGGTAGGGTGCGACCGCCAGAATCAGGTTGGCATATGGACCGTATGGGCCGTGCGTTGCCTGGCCCGATGCCGTCCAGCCAGCGCCGACTTTTTCAAGCGCCGTGATGCGGGCCGAGCGCAGCACGCGGCCGCCGTGGGCGGCGAGATAGCCTGCCGCGGGCTCGGGGAACAGCTGCGAGAAGTCGCGCGCCGGCAGCAGCAGGTCGGAGGCGGCGCGCTCGGCGGCGAGGCTGTCGCGCAGCACATTGAGGAACACCTGCGCCGAAGCGCCGGCAACCGGGGTGTTGAGCGCGGCCAGGCAGAGCGGTTCCCACAGCAGGTGGCGCACGCGCCGCGGCTGGTTGGCGATGAGCTGTTGGGCGCTGATGTCGCGCGGCAGGCGGAAGCGGCATTTCTTCAGCGCGCGCATGAAACGGATGGCGGCGAGTTTCTCGCCGAACGCAAGGCCCTGCGCGGTCAGCAGCGCCCAGGCGAGGTGCAGCGGGGCCGGCAGGCGGGGGGCAGAAATCCTTAGCTGACCAGGAAATTCGAGGTGCAGGGGATGCCGTTTTAACGCCGCGCATTGCAGCTCATTGTCAGCGCCGACTTTCTCCATGAGCCGCAGCGTTTCGCGGTAGGCGCCGACGAGGATGTGGGCACCGTTGTCGACCGTCAGGCTGCCGGCGCCATCCTTGAGTTCGATGCTGCGGGCGCGGCCGCCAAGCGTGCGCGAGGCTTCGAAGACATCGACCTGAAGGCCGGCGGCGGCCACTTCCACCGCCGCGGCGAGGCCGGCATAGCCGGCGCCGATCACGGCGACGCGCGTGTTCATGTCGCCAGCCACGTTTTCAGGGCCAGCCAGAACTTGCGCGCCGGGGGCAGCGATGTGCGGCGGTCGAGCACCAGGAAGCCGTCGCGCTCGATTTCGTCGAGCAGGGTCTGGTAGATGGCGGCCATGATCAGGCCGGGGCGCTGCGACCTGCGGTCGATGGCGGGCAGCTGCGCCAGCGCGCGGGCGTAGTGTTCGCGCGCCCGCTCGGCCTGGAAGCGCATCAGGGCCTGGAATTCGGCGCTGTGGCGGCTGTTCAGGATGTCGCGGCTGCCGACGCCGAAGCGCGCCAGTTCGTCCTGCGGCAGGTAGATGCGGTCGCGGCGGGCATCTTCGCCGACATCGCGGATGATGTTGGTGAGCTGGAACGCCAGCCCCAGGGTATGGGCGTATTTCAGGGTGCGGCGGTCGCGGTAGCCGAAAATCTCGGCGGCCAGCAGGCCGACCACGCCGGCGACGCGATGGCAATACAGCTGCAGGGCCTTGAAGTCGGCATAGCGAAGCTGATCGAGGTCCATCTGCATGCCGTCGATGATCTCGCCGAGCTGCTCGGTCGGCAGGTCGAAGTGCCGGCGGGCGGTGGCGAGTGCCTGGGTGACCGGAT
This sequence comes from uncultured Methyloversatilis sp., assembly GCA_964471725.1. GTDB lineage: Bacteria > Pseudomonadota > Gammaproteobacteria > Burkholderiales > Rhodocyclaceae > Sulfuricystis. The sequence continues at coordinate 1,832 of CAYYHO010000275.1, forward strand.
GGCTGGGCTGGCCGCCTTCGAGCGCGGCCAGTTCGCCGCGCCACCAGTCGAGCTTGACGCGGGCGATGGCCGGCTCGCGGCACTCGTCGACGATGTCGTCGACTTCGCGGCAGAAGGCGTAGAAGGCGGTGATGGCCTGGCGGCGTTGCGGGGCGAGGAAGCGGAAGCTGATCGTGAAGCTCGAGCCGCTCGCCCTGAGCTTGTCGGCGCAGTAGGCATCCGGATTCATGATCGCACTGCGTTCAGCATGATTCGCGGCCAGTCGAGGGCGCCGAGCACCGGGCGGCGCCTGAACACGTCGTAATCGACAGCGACGATCTTGTCGAGGATGCGCAGGCCGCCGGCGACGATGGCACGGATTTCGATGCCGATGCGGCCCGGCAGGTCGCGGCCGAGCGGGGCGCCGGACAGCATCAGCGCGCGGGCGCGTTCGACCTGGAAGGCCATCAGCCGGCGAAAGTCGGACGTGGCGACACGGCGCAAGATGTCTTCATCGGCAACGCCGAAACGGGCTATCTCGTCCTGCGGCAGGTAGATGCGCGGCACAGGCTTGGTTGCATCGATGCCGACATCCTGCCAGTGGTTGATGAGCTGCAAGGCGGAGCAGATGGCATCCGAGCGCTGCAGGTTGGCGGGGGTGGCGGCCTGGAACAGGTGCAGCAGCAGGCGGCCGACCGGATTGGCGGAGCGGCGGCAATAGTCCAGCAGGGCGGCATAGCTGGGATAGCGGTCCTGCACGACATCCTGGGCGAAGGCGTCGAGCAGGTCGTGAAACGGCGCCAGCGGCAGCCGGTGGGCGGCAACGTGCGGGCGCAGGCGCTGGAACAGCGTCTGATCGGTGGCCGTGCCGGTCTCGATGCGATCCAGTTCTGCCCGGTAATTGTCCAGCAGGCGCAGGCGCTCTTCCGCAGCAGCGGCGCCGGGGAGGCGTCGACCTTCGG
>CAYYHO010000276.1:0-2765 GCA_964471725.1 uncultured Methyloversatilis sp.
TCGTTGCTGTGGCCGAGCGCCTTGCGGTACAGCAGCAGCCCTTCGGGATTTTGCAGCAGGCCGTTGTTCTGCGCGAGGTCGTTGAGGTTCTCGGTACTGTTGAAGAATTCGTTGCGCGTCATGCCCTCCGGCACTTCGAGGGGAATCGGCCGGTAAGGGGTGACGATTTCACGGGGACCGGTTGTCATCTGAGCTAGATGCGGTAGCGGGTGACATCGGGAACATCCGGACCCCTGGGCACTACCACCACGCCACCAGCGCTGACGGTATAGCGGGCGCGGTCGGCGGCCACATCGAAGCCGATGCGGCTGTTGGCGGCGATTTCGTTGCAACGGTCGACGATGACGCGCTTGAGGCGTGTGCCGCGGCGGATGATGGCGTAGTCCATGATGACGCAGTCGTCGATTTCGACCTCATCCTCGACAAATACCTCGCGCCGCAGAATGGAATTGCGGATACGCGCTCCTTTGATCAGCGAGCCGGCGCCGATCACGCTGTTTTCTATCTGGGCAGCGACGATGCGCGGCGAAGGCCCCTGGTAGTTGCTCGAGTTGATGAACCACTGCGGGTTGAAGAGATCGAAATTCGCTTTGGCGCCGAGCACGTCATGATGAGCGGCGTAATAGGCGTCGAGCGTGCCGACGTCGCGCCAATAGGCTTGCTCCTCGTAGTCGGAGATGCCCGGAATGCGGTTGTCGGCGAAGTTGTAGGAGAACACCTGGCGGGTATGGATGAGACGCGGCAGGATGTGCTGGCCGAAATCGTGTTCGCCGCGCGCCTTGGCTTCGCGCAGGGCTTCCAGCAGTACATCGGTATTGAACAGGTAGTTGCCCATCGAGCCGAAAGCACGGCTGGGGTCGCTGGGCATCGGCGGCGGATTTTCTGGCTTCTCCAGGAAACCACGGATGCGGCCTTTTGCGTCGGCGTCGATGATGCCGAAGGACGGCGCCAGGTCCAGCGGCACAGGGATCGCCGCTACGGAAACATGCGCGGAATTCTGCTTGTGGATATCGATCATCTGCCGCACGTCCATACGGTAGATATGATCGGCGCCGAACACCGCGACCATGTCGGGCGCATGACGCTCGATCAGGTTGATGTTCTGCCAGACGGCATCCGAGGTGCCCTGGAACCAGTCGGTGCCTTCGCGCATCTGGGGTGGCACGACGGTGACGAAATGACCGGGAATCGCGTGGGACAGTCCCCAGGCCTTGTTCACATGCTCGATCAGGGATTGCGACTTGTACTGCACCAGCAGGTAGATGCCGCGAATTTCCGAGTTGGCCAGGTTGCTGAGGACGAAATCGACGACCCGGTAACGGCTGCCGAAAGGCACGGCCGGTTTCGAGCGTTCCGCGGTGAGGGGATGCAGGCGGGACCCCTGGCCGCCGGCCAGAACCATGGCAAGTACCTTCATGTCGCTTCTCCTGTGATGAGCATTATGTGATCCCCTGCTGACCGATGCCGTAAAAGACAACGCAACCGGTCGAGTCCATCGGCGCAGAAGTCCGTTTCGAGCATGACGGTTTCGCCAACGCTGCGCTTGGTGGAAAAATGCCCGCCATCGACTTCCGGCCTGCCCCGCTCGATCATCCAGCGGGCACGACCGTTCGGCAACTGGGCTTTGCTCGTCATGAAGCCCCGCCGTAGCCGCTAGCAGCTTTCAGATAGACCACGCCCAACGGAGGCAGGGTCAGTGACAAGGAGTGGTAGTGGCCCTGGGCGGCCACCGGCGCAGCTTCGACGCCGCCGCAGTTGCCTATGCCGCTGCCGCCGTAGAGGCTGGCATCGCTGTTGAGGATTTCCTGCCAGTAGCCGCTGCGCGGCACGCCGACGATGTAGTTGTGGCGCACCACGGGGGTGAAATTGCACACCACCAGCACGCTGTCTTCTGGCCGATGTCCATGGCGCAGAAAGCTGATGACGCTTTCCTCCCAGTCGTGAAAGTCCACCCAGCTGAAACCTTCGCCGGAAAAGTCCTTTTCGTGGAGGGCCGGTTCGTTGCGGTAGCAGCGGTTCAGGTCGCCCATCCAGCGCTGCAGTCGGGCATGCAGGGGATACTGCGTGACATGCCATTCGAGACTCTCGTCGTGCTGCCACTCGCGCCGCTGGCCGAATTCGCCGCCCATGAACAGCAGTTTCTTGCCGGGATGCGCCCACATGTGGCCATAAAGGAGGCGCAGGTTGGCGAACTGCTGCCATTCGTCGCCCGGCATCTTGCCGATCAGCGAACCCTTGCCATGCACCACTTCATCATGGGACAGCGGCAGGACGAAGTTTTCGGTAAAGGCATACCAGATGCTGAAGGTGAGTTTCTCGTGGTGATACTTGCGGAACACCGGATCCTGCTGGAAATACTTCAGGGTGTCGTGCATCCAGCCCATGTTCCACTTCATGCCGAAACCGAGGCCGCCCATGTAGGTCGGGCGTGACACCATCGGCCAGGCGGTGGATTCCTCGGCGATGGTCAGGGTGTCGGGATGATCGCGATACACCGCCTCGTTGAGGCCGCGCAGAAAATGCATGGCGGCCAGGTTCTCCTTGCCGCCATGCTCGTTGGGGATCCATTCGCCTTCCTTGCGGCCGTAGTCGAGGTAGAGCATCGAAGCGACGGCATCGACCCGCAGTCCGTCGATGTGGTATTTGTCGAGCCAGAACAGGGCGCTGGAGATCAGGAAGGCGCGTACCTCGTTACGGCTGTAATTGAATATCGCGCTGTTCCATTCCGGGTGATAGCCCTGGCGCGGGTCGGCATGCTCGTAGAG
>CAYYHO010000277.1:0-2759 GCA_964471725.1 uncultured Methyloversatilis sp.
CTCGCGGGAGTCGTGATGGTGGCATCGAGTATCGCCGGCGCCCGCTTCCGCCGCTACCACCACCTTCACGTGGTTGGCCGCCGCCCCGATTCTGGTCTGGGCCCCGGTCCTGTCCGCCGCCAGGTCGCCGGCGGCGAGCACGTAGCCCAGCGCGGGAACCTTCTCCTCGCTGGCGCGGATGCGCGTGCGGCCGAGGCCGCCCAGCTGCGAGACGTGGATGGTGTCGATGGGGGTGTGCGGCAGGCCGCGCCAGACGCCGAGGCTGTCGAGGATCAGCCGCGAACCGTGGGAGAGGGCGAGGATGCGCGGATCGCCTTTCGCCGCGCCGCGCGGGCGGGCATCGATGACGCGGGCGGGCACGCCGCGCTGCTGCAAGGCCAGGGCCAGCGCCATGCCGGCCGGGCCACCGCCGATGATGGCAACTTTTTGGTTGCCGTCATCGGCGGCGTTGCCGCAGATTTGTGGGCCTACCCCCCGACCCCCTTCCCGGGGAAGGGGGCGACTGGTTGGGCTCGCCTTGCTCGCGATATGGTCGGGATCACTTGCCATCGCGCATCAGCGCTTCGATGTCGGCGATCTGTTTCGGCGCGGCGGCGGTGAGGATGCGGCAGCCGTCGGCCGTCACCAGGGCGTCATCCTCGATGCGCACGCCGATGTTCCAAAAGGCTGCGGGCACGTCGTCGGCCGGGCGGATGTAGCAGCCCGGCTCGATCGTCAGGGTCATGCCGGGCGCCAGCACGCGCCAGCCCTCGTTACCCGGGCCGGCACGATACTCGCCGGCATCATGCACGTCCATGCCCAGCCAGTGGCCGGTGCGATGCATGTAGAAGCGCTTGTAGGATTCCGTTTCGATCACTTCGGCGAGGCTGCCGGTCAGCAGTTTCAGGTCGAGCAGGCCCTGGGCGAGCGCCTGCACGGCGGCATGGTGCGGTTCGAGGAAGCTGGCGCCGGGCTTGGTGGCGGCGATGGCGGCAGCCTGGGCGGCCAGCACGAGCTGATAGACGTCGGCCTGCGGCGCGGAAAAGCGGCCGTTCACCGGAAAGGTGCGCGTGATGTCGCTGGCATAGCAGTCGACTTCGCAGCCGGCATCGATGAGCAGGAGGTCGCCCGCCCGCAGGGCCTGGTCGTTGTCGCGGTAATGCAGGATGCAGGCATTGGCGCCGCCGGCGACGATGGGCGAATACGCGGGCGCCTGGCTGCCCTGGCGGCGAAATTCATGGAGGAATTCCGCCTCGACTTCATATTCGAATTTTCCGGGCGCGGTGAAGCGCATGGCACGGCGGTGGGCGGCGCAGGCGATGTCGGCCGCCTTCTGCATCAGCGCGACCTCGTGCGCGTCCTTGACGAGTCGCATGTCGTCGAGCACCGCGTGCACGTCGTGCATCACGGCGGGTGCGCGCTTGCCGGCGCGGTTCTGGGCGCGCACCCGGCTGAGGGCGGCGGTGATGCGGGCATCCCAACCGGCATCGTGCCCCAGCGAGTACCAGAGCGCCGGCTGGTCGGCGAGCAGGTCGGCCAGTTTGGCGTCGAATTCGCCGATCGGGTAGGCGGCATCGAAACCGAAGGTTTCCGCCGCGCCGGCGGGGCCGTGGCGGAAGCCGTCCCAGATTTCCTTGTCGACATCCTTGTCGCGGCAGAACAGGATGGATTGCGCGCCGCCGCCGCCCTGGGCGGCTACCAGCACCAGCACTGCCTCGGGTTCGGGAAAGGCGGTCAGGTAATGGAAGTAGCTGTCGGCGCGATAGGTGTGATGGGAGTCGCGGTTGCGGATGCGCTCCGGCGCGGTGGGGATCACGGCTACGCCGGCCTGCATGTGCGCCAGCAGGGAAAGTCGGCGCTGGCGGTACGGCGCGAGGGGTGGATTGGTCGTCATGGCTGGATTATCCCTTGGTTCAGAGTTGGGCGCGCAATTCTGCATCGAGCGCGGCGAGGCGTTCCGGGGTGCCGACATCGACCCAGCGGCCGCGGTAGTGCGCGCCGCTGACACGTCCGGCGGCAATCGCCGTGTGCAGCAGGGGAGCGAGCCTGGCGGTCTGGCCGCGCGCGATGCCGGCGAAGAGTTGCGGCCGGTAGATGCCGATGCCGCTGAAGGTGAGGCGATCCGTGCCGCCGGCCCCGACCCTGCCGTCTGCCAGCGTGAAGTCGCCCTCCGGGTGCTGCGGCGGATTGTCGACCAGGACGAGATGGGCGAGGTCGGCGGCGGCCAGCGCATTGTCGGCGCGGCCGGGCAGGCTGGCGAAATCGCAGTCGCAATAAATGTCGCCATTGACGACGAGGAACGGCGCTGCGTCCGGCTCGTCGGTCAGCATGGGCAGGGCGTTGGCGATGCCGCCGGCGGTTTCGAGCGCGCCGGCGGGTTCGGCCGAGTAGCGGATGGAGAGTCCCCAGGCCGTGCCGTCGCCGAGGAGGTTTTCGATCTGGTCGCCCAGGTGTGCATGGTTGATGATGATCTCAGCATACCCGGCGCGCGCCAGCCGCTCGAGGTGCCAGACGATCAGCGGCTTGCCGGCCACGGGCAGCAGCGGTTTCGGCGTGCGGTCGGTGAGCGGGCGCATGCGTTCGCCGCGCCCGGCGGCGAGGATCATCGCTTTCATGACGCGCCCGTCCGCCGGCTTGCCCCCGGGATGGGCGCTCAAAAGCTGTACCCCACCTGCGCCTGCCGGTTCTCGATGCGGTCGAGCAGGCGCAGCAGCGGGGTCAGCTCGCTGTAGCGCGCGCAGGCCGCGCGCAGGTAGTGCGCCACCAGCGGCATGTCCTTC
>CAYYHO010000278.1:0-2757 GCA_964471725.1 uncultured Methyloversatilis sp.
GCCTTCCACCACGTCGAAGGGCGAGCGGTTCGTCTCGGCGACGCCGGAGATGAGGAAGACGAAGAACATCGGCAGCAGCGGCAGCCAGTTCCACGACAGGAAACCGAATCCCATATCGGCGAACATGCCGCGCCCCTGCTCCGCAACGATAGTCGACAGGTTGAGGCTGTTCGAGATCATCAGCACGACGATCAGCGCCATGCCCATCGAGACTTCGTAGGACACCATTTGCGCCGTCGCCCGCATCGCCCCCATGAATGCGTACTTGGAGTTGGACGCCCAGCCGGAAATGATGATGCCGTACACCCCCAGCGAACTGACCGCCAGCAGGTAGAGCACGCCGGCGTCGATGTTGGCCAGCACCATGCCGGCATCGAAGGGAATGACCGCCCAGGCGATCAGCGCCGGCGCCAGGGCCATGATGGGGCCCAGCACATACAGCACCTTGTTGGCCTTGGCAGGAACGATGATTTCCTTGAACACCAGCTTGAGCGCATCGGCAATCGGCTGCAGCAGGCCGGCGGGGCCGACGCGGTTGGGGCCGATGCGCAAATGCATGTAGGCGATGACCTTGCGCTCGAAATAAGGCAGGTAGGCCACCGCGGCCACCACCGGGGCAAGGATCGCGACGATCCTTATGAGCGACCACAGCAGCGGCCAGATCGGCTCGACCAGCGACCATTGCGCGCCGAGCGAGGTCTGGAGGAATTGCAGGATCTGTGCTTCCATCATGCTTTTTCCACGGTCAGGGTTGCAAACATCGGGCCGACACCGGCCGTCGAGGCATGCGCGGCGGCGACGCGGACACAGCCGTCGGGCACGCCGTCATCGAGTTGGGCAGACAAGGTGGTCGCAGCCGCGGATGCCGTCCCGCCAGCGCCGTCCGCCTGGATACCGCTGCGCATAACTTTCACCGGATCGCCGGCCGCGATGCCGAGCTTGGCCAGCATGGCCGCATTCATGCGGGCGCGCGGAGCCTGCGCATCGGCGGTGGCCTGCAGGCTGGCAGCCCGCCGCACCAGCGGATCGGCAAAGTGGATCGGCACGTCGGCGATCCGCTCGATGCCGGCAGCGGCAGCCGGGAAGTCCATGGCGATGCCGCTGACGGCGTTGTCGAGGCCGGAGACGAATTCCGGCTTGCCGGGCAGCCTGCTCAACAGTTCGTCGCGCACCTGCTCGGAGCTTTCGTAATTGAAGCCATCGAGTTCAAGCAGGTTGCCAAGCACGCGCAGCGCCTTCCAGGCCGGCCGGGTTTCACCCTGTGGCTTGACCACGGCATAGAAGCTCTGCGCCCGGCCCTCGGTGTTGATGAAGGTGCCGGAGGTTTCGCTGAACGGCGACACCGGCAGCAGCACGTCGGCGTAATCGAGCGCGGCCTGCGACTTGAACGGGGACAGCACGATCACGCTGCTCGCCTGCTGCAACGCCGCCAGGGCGCGCGCGCCATCGGCGCAATCGAATTCGGGTTCGGTGCCGAGCAACAGATACAGCTTGCGCGGCTCTGCCAGCATGGCGGCGGCGTTGAGGCCATCCGCCGCAGGCAGCGCGCCGGCGACGTAACCGCCCACGCTGTTGGCCGCCTCGCCGAGGAAGCCGAATTTGGCGCCCAGCAGGCCGGCAAGTTGCTGGGCCAGGGCATTCAGCAGCGTAGCCTGCGGGTGCTGCTGGGCGAAGTTGCCGAGCAGGATTGCGGCATTGCTGCCCGCCACGAGGCTGGCGGCGACTTTTTGCGCCACATCACCAACAGGGACTTTCTCCAGCGCCGGATCGGCGGCGACGCCCTTGAGCGCAGCGACGGCCTTGACCACGGCGGCCAGTTGCGCCGGCAGTTGCGAGGGCGCGACGGTCGCTTGCGCGAACAGCCTGATCAGCAGATCGTCCTGTGCGGAGTGGATGACGGAAACCTGAGCGCCCTTTTTCGCCGCCTGGCGCAGCCGCTGCGCGATCAGCGGGTGATCCTTGCGCAGGAAGCTGCCCACCACCAGCACGCGGTCGAGCGTATTCAGTTCGGCGACCCTCATGCCGAGCCAGGGTGCGCCCTGACGCTTGCCATCGGCCGAGAAGTCGGCCTGACGCAGGCGGAAATCGATGTTCCGGCTGCCGATGCCGCGCATCAGCTTGGACGCCAGGGCCATTTCCTCCAGCGTGGCATGCGGGCTGAGCAGCGCGCCGATGGCGGCGGCGCCGTGATTCCTGGCCACGTCGCGCAGCGCGTGCGCGGCGTAATCGAGGGCGACATTCCAGTCGACCTCCTGCCACTTGCCGCCCTGCTTGACCATCGGCTTGGTCAAACGCTCGGGCGTGTTCAATCCTTCATAGGAGAAACGATCCTTGTCCGACAGCCAGCATTCGTTGAGCTGCTCGTTCTCAAGCGGCAGCGCGCGCTTGACGCGGTTGTGCTGGGTCTGGACGATCAGGTTGCTGCCGAGGCCGTCGTGCGGGCTGACCGACTTGCGGCGCGCCATTTCCCAGGTGCGCGCTGAATAGCGGAAGGGCTTGGAGGTCAGCGCGCCGACCGGGCACAGGTCGATGATGTTGCCGGAGAGTTCCGAATCGACCGTTTTTTCGACGAAGGTCATGATCTCGGCGCGATCGCCGCGGAATGCCTGGCCCAGTTCCATCAGGCCGGAAATTTCCTGGGTGAACCGCACGCAGCGCGTGCAGTTGATGCAGCGGGTCATGTCGGTCGACACGAGCGGGCCGAGGTTCTTGTTGACCACGACGCGCTTTTCTTCCTGGAAGCGCGCGTTGCTGGCG
>CAYYHO010000279.1:0-1326 GCA_964471725.1 uncultured Methyloversatilis sp.
GCCCGTGCTCATCCTGCCGAACATCGCTTAGGTTAAGCCGCTGCAACTGTTCGCCCAGCAGCCGGCCGAGCGTCCATTGGCCTTCGCTGCTCGGATAGCGGTCGGCCTTTTCGTCGGCCGTGGTGTCGATACGAACGTAGTCCAGAAAACGGTTGAGAAGTTCGCCGTTCATCGAATCCGATTCCGTATAAATGAACCTATTCTAAACAAACAGGTTCGCACCATGGGAAAAGCGGCCGACGCGGCTTCTCATCGGCTGTGCGTTTCGGTAGGCTAGCGGAAGCCGACGAACGCTGCAACCCGCAACGACGGCGACAAGAACGGCGAACGACTATCGCCGCCCGCAAGCAAGGGGCACGGGAGACGGCTGAAGCCGGCGGCGCGATGGGCGAAACCACTCGGACCTTCATTGCCGTGGAGATCGACGAACGCACCGCCGGCCGCGCCGCGGCGATCATCGAGCGGCTGCGCACCGCCGGCGCGGATGTGAGCTGGGTTGCGCCGCGCAGCCTGCATTTGACGCTCAAGTTCCTCGGCGACGTGCGCAACGAGCTTCTGCCCGCCGTGGCCGAAGCGGTGCGAGAGGCCGTGCGGCGCGTGCCGCCGTTTGCGCTCGAAATCCGCGGCGTCGGAGCGTTCCCGCAACTCGATCGGCCGCGGACGATTTGGCTGGGCGCCGGCCAAGGCGGCGACGCGATGCAGCGGTTGGCCGAGACGGTCGAGCAATCGCTTCGTCCGTTGGGTTTCGCGCCCGAAGCCCGCGGCTACACCACGCACCTGACCATCGGCCGGGTCCGCCGACCCTCGGCCGCGCTGCGATCGCTCAGCGAGTTGATGCGGCGGCAAAGCGATCAGGCGGTGGGCATTGTCGCCGTCGAGCAAGTCGTGGTGATGGCCAGCACGCTTGCGCCCCGCGGGCCGATCTACGAGGCGCTGACGCGCATTCCCCTCTTGGGCGAAGCGGCCGGGCAGTCGGACTGAATCGGCTCGCGCGCTGTGCCAAGCAGCCCAGAGCGAACCGATTCCGCCAACCGAAGCAGAACAAGCGCATCGGCCGGGTCGCTCTCGCGCGGTCTTTTTCAGCCACTTGTCAGCCGTTGCCGGCGGCGTTCGTTCTCTGCTCGCTACCGGCCGCCGGCCGCCCCTGATCGGCGCGTTTGACGAACATCATCACCAGGTTGTCGCCCAAACGGGTTTCCCAGCGGCTCAGCCAGCGATCGAGCGCGGTCAGCGGCCACGGGAAGGGCGACCATCGCCCGAAACAGAGCACTCGCAACACGACGCGCATCAACTGCATCGCCCGTTCGCCGGGGAACGAAACCCGAA
>CAYYHO010000279.1:1336-2755 GCA_964471725.1 uncultured Methyloversatilis sp.
CCGAACGCTTTCCAGCGCGAGCGACTCGGGACAGAAGGCGAGAATCTCCGACGGCTTGTAATGCCGATGCCACGGGCGGCGGTGGCTCTGTTGCGAAATGTCGCCCACCAGCCCGTGCTCCTGAACCTCTTCAAACCGGCGGCGATAATACTCTCGATCGCGCAGCACGCGAAGATGTACAAAGCGATGCAGCCCGGGCAGAACGAACTTCAGATTGCCCGGATCGAGCCGGGTGAACAGCCCGCGATGCCGCGTCGTGATGAGCAACCGCCCGCCGGGGCGAAGCACGCGCAACAGTTCGGCGAGCATCGCGCGTTCGTCGGGCACATGTTCGATCACTTCCACCGAAGCGATTGTGTCGAACCAGCCGTCGGGGTAGTCGAGCCGGCCGTCGAGTCCGACTTGCGAAAAGCGGAACTGCGGATGGGCCGCGGCCGTCTCGGCGTAGGCCGCCGGGTTCACGTCGGCCCCGTGGCATTCGGTGCAGCGATTGGCCACCGTCTTCAACAGAATCCCGTCGCCGCAGCCGAAGTCGAGAAACCGCCCGAGTTCGGCGGGCAGCGCCATCTGCGCCCATTCCTGCCACCTCCAAGGCAGCGGCGGATCGCTGTTGCCGGGCCGCAAGAGTCTCATTCATGGATCCTATCGTGAGCTTTGCCGGCCTGTGCGGTCACTCGCATTCTTCAGCGGCGACTGCGTTGCGGAACGGCCGGCCAACAGGAGACCTTATTGTATTCGGGCGCCGCGGTCCGATGGTCGGGCCGCGCCTTGCCGCCATGCTCGCGTCGCCGGCGGGCAAGTCGGCGACGGCGGCCGGGCGTCCACCGGCCGATGGCGGACCCGCGGAACCGGAATCTTGGCGCGAACCCACCGATGGTCGCAGACACGAGCGACGATTGCAACGGGTCGCTCAGCCGAGCATTCGTGTCGAGAGAAACTCGACCGGTACGGTTCGCTCCGCGGCGACGCCGGCTTGCGAGAGCTTCTTGCCCGACTTCGCGCCAACGTCGAAATCGTATCGCAACAGCTCGATCATCAGGAAGATGCAAGCCAAGAGAATGGCAACGCACGACAGGCCGAGCATCACGGTAAAAGGGCTTGCTTCCGCCAGGCGATGGAGCAAGCTGGGCTTCTTCTCCTTCTCTTCGTCGGGCTGTTCGTCCGTTTCGGCCGACTCTTCGGTTGCGGTGGGCTCGTCGCCCCCGATCCCCAACAAACCGGCCGGCAATTCGCCGGGAATGCCGGTATCGGCCCCATCTTCAGCCGATGCAGCGGCTTCCGCCTCTTGACCGACCGATGTTTCCGCTTCCTGATCGGCGAATACGGGAGCCTCTTGTTCGCCGGGCGAGGCGTCGGACGGATCGGCCGGGGCCCACTCCGGCCGGCCGTCAAACGCTTGGGCCGGCTCGGCAACGTCGG
>CAYYHO010000280.1:0-2753 GCA_964471725.1 uncultured Methyloversatilis sp.
GCCGATGTGGGCGAAGCCGCGCGCCGCGCCGCCGCCCAGCGCCAGCCCGATCACCGGGCGGCCTGCGGCGCGCAGCGGTTCGACCTGGGCTGCTTCCGGCGGCGCCACGTCCGGGTAAACCAGCGGAGGCGGCGTCGCGCAGCCCGCCAGCAACACGGCGCAGAGCACGGCCAGCAGGGGCAATGAGGTTTTGCGGGGCAAGGCTGCTATTGCTGGCGCAACAGGTGCAATTGCAATTGCAGGTTGTTGGCGCACTCGACCCGGTTGCGGCCGTTGTGCTTGGCCTCGAGCAAGGCGCTATCCGCCATCGTGGTCAGTTCGACGGCGCTCTGAAAGTCCGGAAAGGCTGCGATGCCGGCGCTGAAGGTGGTGCACATCGAGCCGCCGGCGTGCGGATGGTGGAGCTTGGCGAAGTCGGCGCGGATGCGGTCGATCACCACCCAGGCCTCGTTGAGCCCGACATCGGCCAGTCCGAGGATGAATTCCTCGCCGCCGTAGCGGCCCACCATGTCGGTGGCGCGCAGGCGTCCCTTGAGCATCCAGGCAAGGCTGCGGATCACCTGGTCGCCGACCGGGTGCCCGTAGTTGTCGTTGACCGACTTGAAGTGATCGATGTCGAGCATCACGACGCAGAGCCGGCCATCGGGCGGCAGGGTGGCCAGCATGGCATCGAGCCGCGCCTTGGCCGCCGTGTGGTTGAGCAGGCCGGTGAGACCGTCGTTCTGGCTGCTGCGCTGCATCTCGCGGTAGCGCTCGATCTTGGTCTTCAGCGTGGCGGCCAGCACCACGGGATTGAAGGGCTTGGTGAGGAACTGGTCGCCGCCCAGCCGCAGGGCCTCGACCTGCAGGGCAATGTCGGTCTCGCTGGAAAGATAGACGATCGGCATCGCCTGGTAGGCGGGCAACTGGCGCAGCACCCGCGTCGCCTCGACGCCGTTGCAGTGGGGCATGTACATGTCCATCAGCACCAGGTCGGGACGGTAGGCCTCCAGCGTCTCGAGCAGATTGCTCGGATCGGAGATGACCTCGAAATGGATGTTGTGCTGGCTCAGCGCGCGCTGGATGTGCGCCACGGCCACACGCGAATCCTCGACGATGAGGACCTTGTAGCTTTCCTGCTCGTGCGTCTGGACCAGGTCGAGGATGCGCGACAGCAGGTTCGCCGCCTGCTCCTGACGCTGGATGGTGATGTCGATGCCGGCGCGCATCAGCGTCACGATCGGGTCGAGTTCGCGCGACACGCCGACATAGAACAGCTGGCTGCCGGGACAGCGTGCGCGCGCCGCGCCGATCAGCGCCAGTTTTTCTGCATCGATCGCCTCGTCCTGGGGAACGAAGATCACCGCAAATGGCGGTTCCTGCTGCGGCAATTGCTCCTGCCAGGCGGATTCGATGACGCGAAAACCGTAGAAGGCCAGCTGCTTGCGCAGTCCATAGGCCCAGCCGACGTTGGGTTCGACCACCATCCAGATCGTGCGCGGCCTGATCCATTCCGGTCCTTCGACGATCGCCGTGGCGATGCCGGTCCGCTTGCCGCCATCGACGATGTTGTGGCGGGCGGAATGAATCGAGCCCAGCAGCAGTTCGAACTGGCTGCCCAGCGCCGTCATGCTGTGTTGGGTGAGAGGATGCGTGGAAGGATCGCCGAACAGGGCCAGCGCCGCATTTTCCAGGCCCTCGCATTGGCGCATCAGGCCCGGCAGGCGCAGCCGGTTCATCTGCTCGGCCAGGCTGTTGAGCGCCAGGGTGAACTCGACGAAGTGGTCGAAAGTGCCATGCGCACGGTAGGCCTGCCAGCGCAACTGGACAGCCTCGATATGCTCATCGACGAAGTGGGCCATGGCGGGATTTCCCCTTGTTATTGCCACGGGATTATAGGAGTGCCGTCCCGCCAGCGCCGACTATTTCCTGCGGTCAAGGCAGGCCTTGCGGCATCAGCGCAACAGCGGCAAAAAGGCGCGTGGCAGGCGCAGCCGACGCAGCCGGATCATGCAGGGCTGCCCAGCAATTCCCGCGCATGTCGCCGGGTGGTTTCCGTGATCGTCACGCCGCCGAGCATGCGGGCGATTTCCTCGATGCGGCCGGCCGGGTCGAGCGGCGTGACGCGGCTGACGGTAGCCGTTCCGCGGGTTTCCTTGGCGATCGACCACTGCCAGTCGGCGCGCGCCGCCACCTGCGGCAAATGGGTGACGCACAACACTTGCCGACTGCTGCCGAGCTGCTTGAGCATCTGGCCGACGATTTCGGCGACACGGCCGCCGATGCCGACATCGACCTCGTCAAAAATCAGCGTGCCGACGGCGTGGGACTGGCTGGCGATGACCTGCAGGGCGAGGCCGATGCGCGACAGTTCGCCGCCCGAGGCCACCTTGGCGAGCGGCCGCAGGGGCTGGCCGGCATTGGCGCTGACGAGGAACTCGATGGCCTCGAGGCCGCTGGCGGCGCCTTCTTCAAGTGGCGTCAGTGCCACCGCAAAGCACCCGCCCGCCATCGCCAGCTGCTGCATGGCTGCGGTCACCGCCTGGCCGAGAGCCGTTGCGGCACGGCGGCGCAGGCCGGAAAGCTGTTCGGCTACCTTGCGGTAAACAGCCTCAGCCTCGCGCTCGCGCGCCGCCAGCGCAACCGGGTCGGCGGCGCGCGTCAGTTCGTCCAGCCGCGCCAGCAGCCGGGCCTGCACGGCCGGCAGTTCGTCGGGCGCGCAGCGATGCTTGCGCGCCATCTGCGTCACCGCCTCGATGCGCGCATCGAGTTCG
>CAYYHO010000281.1:0-2731 GCA_964471725.1 uncultured Methyloversatilis sp.
CAGGCGCTGCGGCTTGACCCACTGCAGCGCCTTGCGCAGGGTGGCGGCGACTTCCGCGGGCGTCTCGATGCGGTTGCTGGCGACATCGATGGCGCCGACCATGACCTCCTTGCCTTCGAGCAGGCCGATCAGTTCCATCGGCACATGCGAGTTGTGGCATTCGAGGCTGACCTGGTCGATGGTGCTCCTGGCGAGCAGCGGGAAGGTCTGCTCGTACTGCCGCCATTCGACGCCCAGCCCCTCCTTCCACTTGATGTTGGCCTCGATGCCGTAGCCATAGCAGATATGCGTCGCGGTCTTGCAGGGCAGGCCGGCGGCGGCGCGCTCCAGCGTGCCGATGCCCCAGTCGCGCACCTCGCCGAAGAAGACGTTGAAGGCCGGCTCGTCGAACTGCACGATGTCGACGCCGGCAGCCGCCAGTTCCTGCGCCTCCTGGTTGAGGATCTCGGCGAAGGCCCAGGCCAGCTTCTCGCGGCTGCCGCCATAGTAGGTGTCGAACAGCGTGTCGATAATGGTCATCGGGCCGGGCAGGGTGAACTTGATCGGCTGGTTGGTCAGCAGGCGCAGGCGCCGCGCATCCGCCACGAACACCGGGCGCTTGCGCGCCACCGCGCCCACCACCGTCGGCACTTCGGCGTCGTAGCGGTCGCGGATGCGCATGGTGCGGCGGTTGACGAAATCGACGCCATCGAGGTGCTCGATGAAGGTGGTGACGAAGTGCTGGCGCGTCTGCTCGCCGTCGCCGATCACGGTGATGCCGGCGCGCAACTGGTCATCGACGGCCAGCCGCATCGCATCGATCTTGGCCTGCTCCAGCGCCTCGCCCGTCAATTGCCAGGGCGCCCAGAGTTTTTCCGGCTGGGCCAGCCAGGCCGGCTTGGGCAGGCTGCCCGCAATGGCGGTGGCGATCGGTTGCGTCATCGTGTTCTCCAAAAGAGTCGGTAGAAGATCTGCGTTTCCTTAAAGCAAGCCGACAGCCAGACCGCCGCCGATCAGCGCCATCATACCGGCCACCAGGAGCTGAACGAAGCGCAGGCTGACCTTCCTGAGCAGGCGCTTGCCCAGCCAGGCGCCCGCGAAGGCGGCGAGCGTCGCGGCGATCACCAGCGTGCCTTCCTCGCCCTGCAGCGCGGCCCAGCCGCCGCTGTGAAATGCCGCGCCATAGACCAGCAGCCGCACGGCATCGACCAGCACCGCGCAGGCGGCGCTGGTGCCGACGAAAGCCTCCTTCGACAAACCCGCCTTGATCAGGAAAGCGGCCCGGAAGGCGCCCTGGTTGCCGGACAGGCCCCCGAAGAATCCCGACAAGGCGCCGCCGAGCGGCATCCAGCGCGGGTGGAAGGACATCCCGGCAAAGCGCGGCCAAAGTTCCAGCAGGGCGAAGGCCGCGATCAGCAGACCGATCGCCGTCTTGACCGGGGTGATTTCATGCTCATGCCCGCCAAGGACATAACGGCCCAGCGGCGGCAGGTCGGCGAACAGGGCCAGCAGGCTGGCCCCGGCGATGGCCGCCAACGCCGCGGCGGCGCCGAAGCGGAGCACGACCCGCCAATCGGCATTGCGGCCGACGAGGCCGATCTTGAACAGATTGTTGGACAGATGCACCACGGCCGTCATGGCCACCGCCGTCGGAATCGGGAAGAACAGCGCGAAGAACGGTGTCAGGATGGTCCCAAGGCCGAAGCCGGAGAACAGCGTGAGTCCGGACGCCAGGGCGGCCACCAGACAGATCATCAGGATTTCCATCTGCGTTACCCCTTGACCATACAGCGATGCCTACACATCAATGGCCTTTATTTATACATAAACACATTCTAAGTTATATCTTATATAAGATACTTGTTGCTTTGCAATATGGTCGTTATACTTGTCTCCGTCTGAACACGCTCTCCGTCCCGCGGGCAGTACGGTAGACCGGAACGGAATCGGCGTCCATTACAACATACCCCCGAGAGGAAATTCGAATATGACCGATCGCAAAGCACAAATCGACGCCCTGGAAAAAGACTGGGCCTCCAATCCCCGCTGGAAGGGCGTCAAGCGCGGCTACTCCGCGGAGGATGTCGTCCGCCTGCGCGGCTCCATGCCCATCGAGCACACGCTGGCCAGGCGCGGCGCCGAGAAGCTGTGGGAAAAGGTCAATGGCGGCGCCAAGAAGGGTTATGTCAATGCCTTCGGCGCCATCACCGCGGGCCAGGCCATGCAACAGGCCAAGGCCGGCCTCGAAGCCGTCTATCTGTCCGGCTGGCAGGTCGCCGCCGACGGCAACACCTCGGAAACCATGTATCCCGACCAGTCGCTCTACGCCTACGACTCGGTGCCGACCATGGTGCGCCGCATCAACAACACCTTCAAGCGTGCCGACGAGATCCAGTGGGGCCGCGGCATCAACCCCGGCGACAAGGAATTCATCGACTATTTCCTGCCCATCGTGGCCGACGCCGAGGCCGGCTTCGGCGGCGTGCTCAACGCCTTCGAGCTGATGAAGAACATGATCGCTGCCGGCGCCGCCGGCGTGCATTTCGAAGACCAGCTGGCGGCCGTCAAGAAATGCGGCCACATGGGCGGCAAGGTACTGGTGCCGACGCGCGAGGCCGTCGAAAAGCTGATCGCCGCGCGCTTCGCCGCCGACGTGATGGGCGTGCCGACCATCGTGCTAGCCCGCACCGACGCCGAGGCCGCCAACCTGCTGACCTCCGACTACGACGCCAACGACCGCCCGTTCATCACC
>CAYYHO010000282.1:0-2729 GCA_964471725.1 uncultured Methyloversatilis sp.
TCGAAGCCGAGCACGCCGCCACATTGCCCAATCCTGCGGACGGCGCCGCCTGCATCGAAGCCGCGCTCAGGCTCGCGGCGGTGCATCGCATCGAGCATCCGCTCGGCGCGCTGATCGCCGCCAACACCAGCGAGGCTGCCCTGCTGGCCTACTTCCGCAACAACGTGCTGCACCTGTTCGCCCTGCCGGCGCTGGTCGCCACCCTCATCGTCCAGCACGGCCCGCTCGCCGAGCAGCGCCTGCTGCAAACCTTGAACGAGCTGCTGGGACTGATGCGCGACAGCCTCTATCTGCGCCTCGATGAGGACGACCTGCCCGCTGCGCTGGACCAGGTGCTCGGCAAGCTGGCCGCCAGCGGCCTGGTCGAGCGGCAGGACGGCCACGTCGGCGAGCCGACGGCCAACACCGTGGCGCGCAGCGACCTGGTCTGGCTGGGGGAAATCTTGCGGCCGCAGACGGAGCGCTATTTCCTGCTGCTGATGCTGTTGCGCCACGGCGGCAGCGGCCAGCTGACGCGCGCCGCGCTGCTCGACCAGTGCGTGCTGCTGGCGCAGCGGCTGGCGCTGCTGCATGCCGGCAAGACGCCCGAGTTCGCCGACCGGCCGCTGCAGGCCGCCCTCATCACCCACCTGCTCGACAACGGCAGCATGAGCGAGGATGCGGAGAAGAAGCTCGTGTTCGGCGCGCAACTGGAGCGCGCCGCCGCCCAAGCCGAAGCGCTGCTGGCCCCGGATGTCAGGGAGATGATGCAGAGACTGGTGTAAGCCCGCCCCCTCCCGCCCTCCAATCGCAAACGTCGCATGCGACCTTCCCCCTCGCGGGGGGCGAGACGGGGTTTCGCAACGCATGCGGTGCGCCGCCGCAGCCGGCTGGCTGTGCAAAGCCAGCCGTGGGCCGCGGAGCGGTGACTGTTGCTCGCTACGCTCGATTATTACGGGGTGCTCCGTACTAGCTTCTTCGCGGGTTGCGCCTGGCGGCGCGTGTCGCGTTTGCTTGGGGCGGCCCGGCGCAAACGCTACCGGTGTAATGCCGATAGCTGCGTCTGGCTAATGCGCGACAGTTCGCGTGGCGGCCACGCATTCCTTGACCAGTTGCGGGCCGCGATAGACGAGGCCGGAGTAGATCTGCACCAGCTGGGCGCCGGCCTCGATCTTGGCTTTTGCTTTGGCGCCATCGACAACGCCGCCGACGGCGATGATCGGCACTTCGCCGGCGAGGATGGCGGCGAGTTTACTGACCACCGCCGTCGACGCCTCGAACAGCGGCGCCCCGGATAGCCCGCCGGCCTCGGCGGCATGCGGCAGGCTGCTCACCTTGCTGCGATCGAGCGTGGTGTTGGTGGCGATCACGGCCTCGATGCGATGGCGGCGCAGGGCATCGGCGATGCTGCCGATTTGCACGTCGTCGAGGTCGGGCGCGATCTTCAGCGCCAGCGGCACGTGGCGTGCGTGCTGTTGGGCGAGGGCGGCCTGGCGGGCCTTGAGGGCGCCGAGCAGCGCATCCAGCTCGACTTCCCCCTGCAGTTCGCGCAGATTTTTCGTATTGGGGCTGGAGATGTTGACGACGATGTAGCTGGCATGCGGGTAGGCTTTTTCCAGCCCGATCAGGTAATCGTCTGCAGCGCGGCCGATCGGTGTGTCGGCGTTCTTGCCGATGTTGATGCCGAGCACTCCCCGGTAGCGGCTGGCGCGTACGTTGGCGATGAGGGCATCGATGCCGTGGTTGTTGAAACCCATGCGGTTGATGATGCCCTCCGCCTGCGGCAGGCGGAACATGCGCGGCTTCGGATTGCCCGGCTGCGGGCGCGGCGTGACGGTGCCGACCTCGATGAAGCCGAAGCCCCAGCCGGCGAGGCCGTCGATGGCTTCCTCATTCTTGTCGAGGCCGGCGGCGAGGCCGACGGGGTTGGGGAAGTCGATGCCCATGACACGCGTCGGCGTGTCGGGCAGCGGCCGCCCGACAGGCGCGAAAGGGCTTTTGCCCAGGGTGCGCAGGGCGGCGATCGACATCTCGTGCGCCGTCTCGGGGTCGAGGGCGAGCACGAAGGGTTTGACGAGGCAATAAGGCAGCATGGGAGATCGGAAAAAGTCGGCGCTGGCGGAACGGCAAGAATAACAGCAAGCCGCAAGCCCTGCGCGGTTGCCGGCCGCTTCGGCTAAGATGCGGGTTCGCGCAACACAAGGGAGAACGCATGGCACGCGCCGACCCGGCCGAACAGGCCATGATCCGCATGGAGCTGCGCCGCTTCATGGCGCGCTGCGACACGCAGGAAGGTTTGATCCGCCGTGCCGACACCCTGCGCGAAGTGGCGCGCCTGACCAGCATCGCGATCCCCTACAAGCTGGCGAACGAATTCGAGGCGCGCGACGGCCAGCGGCGCGTCGGCCATGCGGCGGAAGAGCGGGCGCGCGAACTGATTGCCGAGCAGGTCGATGCCTTCCGGCGTTCCGAGGGCGATTTCCAGCAGAAGCTGCGCAGCAAGATGCGCGACGACTGGGCCAACCTCACCGGCCCGCTCGGCCACCTGCGCACCTGGGCGAACAACCGCCTATTGGTCGCCGAGCAGAATCTGTAGAGTCGAATCCGGTAGCGTTGCTGCCGTCCTGCCAGCACCGACTTTCCCCACGGAGTGAAATACAGCAGTGTTTGCGCCGTGCCGCCACAAGCAAACACGGCACGCGCCGCCAGGCGCAATCCGCTCCGCAGCAAAACCGATAGCTCCCCGTAAT
>CAYYHO010000283.1:0-2727 GCA_964471725.1 uncultured Methyloversatilis sp.
CGACGTGAATGACGGCGGTGTTGCCGTCGACCGCGTCGCGGATGCCGGGATACTTCGGGGCGGCGCCGCGAACTGCACCGGTTTCGAGCGGGGCGGACTGGAACAGTTTTTTCAGCATGGGGATCTCCTGGGAATTCAGTGCGGCGACTCGGTTCGACTCATCAGTTCGTTAATTGCGGCAGGGCATCCTGCCGCAGGATTTTCTTGGCGACGGCGCCCTTGACCGGCTTGTTGGGGGTGACGAACCAGACGATCGCGCCGGTGGGGCAGCGTTCGATAGGTCCCCGGGTGGCCCAGACATTCAGTTCGTAGCGCACCACGGCCAGCTGACCTTCAAGGCGCATCAGGCCGGGCGGCGCATCGGCAACGCATTTGCCGCAGGCGGTGCAGGCCACCTCGCAGGAAGCCTCGGCCGTGTCGCCGTCCGCCTGGTTCTTGCAGGCCACCCAGAGGCGGCGGCTGACCGGTTCCAGCGAAAACAGCCCCTTGGGACAAACCTCGACGCAGTCGTTGCAGGCCGAGCACTTGTCGGTATCGACCACGGGCAAGCCGTAAGCATCCAGTTTCAGGGCGGAAAAATTGCAGACCGCCTCGCAGTCGCCCAGGCCCAGACAACCCCAGGCGCACTCCTTGCCGCCGCCGCCGACCACCGCGGCAGCCCGGCAGGACTTGAGGCCGGCATAGCGCGCGCGCGTGAAGGCGACATGCCTGCCGCCCGCGCAGGCCAGGCGCGCCACCTTCTTTTCGATATTGCCGGCCGCCACGCCGAGCAACTTGGCGATGTCCTTGCGCTGCTCCGGCGAACTCACCGTGCATTGCGCCGGCACGACCGCGCCGGTCACCACCTTTTCGGCAAATCCGCGACAGCCCGGCAGGCCGCAGGCGCCGCAATTGGATTTCGGCAGCAGGTCCTCGACCTGCTCGATGCGGGGATCTTCATAGACGAACAGCTTGCGGCTGGCGAAGGCCAGCAGCGAAGCCAGGGCAACGCCCAGCACGGCCATGAAGCCGCCAGCCACCGCCAGATTCGTCATCGATTCCATGGAAAACGGACACCCCCAGTCTGATGCGCCCGAACAGCGAAGCGCATTGATCACAAACAGTGTCCACGCCACATCATCGGCCCGGCGGGCCTGGAGAACCTGATGCAGTGTGAGCTTTCGTCGGGCAACCGAGGCACCCGCCTTACGGGCATGTGCCTCAACGACCACCACGGCGCGGCCAGGGGGTGTCCCGGCCAACATTACGGAAGGACGGCTTGCTGTTCTTCCGGACTGGCACGCACAGGATTGCGCCCTGTACGTGTTCGTGTTGCTGAGCAGTATGTAAGCTTTGTGGCGGCGCAGCAAGCAATGATATTAATGTCTTATATAAAATATCTTTTCCGCCTGCCAGGCAGATGGATTCCCGGACTTCCACCTCCAGGCACGTATTCTTGACGAAACAGACAAGAAGTAATAGCATGAAATTGACAAAAGGATCAATTTTCCATGCAAGAAGATCGCACCATCATTGCCCAAATTGTCGAAACAGCGCATGCCAAGGGGCTCACTCAGAAGACCTTGGCGGCGCGCGCCGGCATTACCGAAGAAACGCTTTCACGCATGAAAAAACGCGGCTCCGGGAATCTCGAATTGGTGTCCAACCTCGCTAGTGCTGTCGGACTACGGTTGGAATTGGTTGACTCAATTGGGGCAGCGCGACGAATTCGGCGCCACGGTTCTTTTCGCGACAAATACGCGGTGGCGCTCGCGTGGTCGAACAAGAGCGCGTCAGACGATGTTCTCATTCGCCAGGCGCTTATCAAGCCACAATTCCAGATGCTACTCGATGCCGCTGTCGAATTCGGTGTTATCAGGTTGATAACCGAGTGGAAACGCCTAAAGGACGAGCGTTCCCTTGATGTTATGAAGATATGTGCGACCACAGATCGGATACTGAAACATATCAATGATGGATATCGACAAGCTACCGGCTGACACGCGCAGGATTTGGAAGCGGTTACGGCAAGAATCGCTACTCAAGGGCTTCGTGCTGATTGGAGGGACGGCGCTCACGCTGCGCATTGGCCACCGCATCAGCGAAGATCTCGACTTTGCCTATTTGGGCACAGTTTTGCCGCGACGACGGCTGGCATTACTTGTGAACAACTTGCATGGCGAGGGGGTTGATCTGGAACTTAATCAAGATGTGGCCGCCCAGGATGACTTCATCAACGCAGGTTTGGAGCTTAACGATTTCCAGCAGAACTATCTGGCACACTTGCCCGATGGCGATGTCAAACTGTCTTTCGTGCGCTTCGATAACGATGTGACAAGGATGCTGGACGGCAACGAGGAATCAGGGTTGCGCGTTGCCACACTCGATGAGGCATTCAGAACTAAAGCGATCGCGTGCGCCGATCGGTCAAAGACACGGGATTGGTTTGATCTTTATGTGCTCATGACACAACACGGCTTCAATGGCGACGATTTCTATCGAGCATTTGTTGATGCCGATCGTGAGAGCAGCTTCAGCATTGCAAACATGCGTCTGCGTAGCGGGAAACCTTCGCTCACCGACGATGGTTACATCAACCTCCTTGAGAGCCCACCATCACTTAAGGAAATGCGTGATTATTTTGTCGACATGCTAGATCGGCTCGAAGTCGATTTAAGTGCTGTCGCATTTAGGCAAAAAACTAGTGAATATTGACATCCTCCCCGCTCAATCCGGTTGCTTCGCTAG
>CAYYHO010000284.1:0-905 GCA_964471725.1 uncultured Methyloversatilis sp.
GGCTGCAAGTACTGCTCCTGGGCCTGTCCCTACGGCATGCGCGAGATCGACGAGGACCGCAAGGTGATGACGAAATGCACCCTCTGCGTCGACCGCATCTACGACACCAACGCGACTGCGGAAGAGCGTCGCCCGGCCTGCGTGCGCGCCTGCCCGACCGGCGCACGCCTCTACGGCGACATCCATGATCCCGAGTCCGTGGTCAGCCAGGCCATCCGCGAAGCCGGCGGCTACCAGCTGATGCCCGAGTGGGGCACCCAGCCGGCCAACCACTACCTGCCGCGACGCAAGACCAAGCTGCGTCTGCGCGAGGACGAAATCGCGCGCGCCGACAACCCGCTCAAAATCGACGGCCTGCTGCCGAAGCCCGACCAGTCCGAACCCTCGCTCGACGACGTCACCACCTGGTAAACATCCTCCCGTATCCGCCATGCATCCAGCATTCTCCGTGATCTTCCTCACCACCCTGATCGGCGTCGGGCAGGGTCTCTTCCTGGCGCTGTTCACCGCCCAGTCCTACGCGGTCTTCGGCCTGCTGCCGCAGCAGGACAGCCATTACTTCTACGCCCTTGGCAGCCTGATCGCCCTGCTGTTCCTGATCGGCGGCCTGGTCGCCTCCTTCTTCCACCTCGGCCGCCCCGAGCGCGCCTGGCGCTCGGCGACCCAGTGGCGCACTTCCTGGCTGTCGCGCGAGGTGATCGTGCTGCCGGCCTTCATGGGCATGGTCTTCCTCTATGGCCTGGCGCACCTGCTCGACTTCAAGCCGCTGCTGGCGACCCTGCCCGGCGGCGCCGCCATCGACCTCTCCGTCGCCCTCGGTACCGTCGCCTGGCTGCTGGCCTTCGCGCTCTTCGTGTGCACCGCGATGATCTACGCCTGCCTGCGCTTCCTGCGCGAATGGCATT
>CAYYHO010000284.1:915-2708 GCA_964471725.1 uncultured Methyloversatilis sp.
CACCGCCGCCGCCGTCTTCGCCGCCCTCACGGCCCCCGACCTGGTGCGCTTCTTCACCGGCTGGGCACTCATCATCACGCTGCTCGGACTCTTCAGCCGCGCCGCCACGCTGATCCGCAACGCCGGACTGAAGCCCAAATCCACCTTGCAGAGCGCCACCGGCATCAAGCATCCGAAGATCGTGCAGAAGTCGCAGGGCTTCATGGGCGGCTCGTTCAACACGCGCGAGTTCTTCCACGGCAGGACGCCCGCCTTCCTGCGCTCGATCAAGTGGCTCTTCCTGCTGCTGGCCTTCGTGGTTCCGGCCGCCCTGCTCGCCCAAAGTTTCGGCGGCAACCAGGCGGCGGCCGGCGTCCTGCTGTTCGCCTTCGTGGTGCAGTATCTCGGCCTGCTCGCCGAGCGCTGGTTCTTCTTCGCCCAGGCCAACCACCCGCAGAACCTCTACTACCAGTCGATCGGCTGAACGCCGCCCGACCGCTGCAACCTCCCCCATGCCCACAGCCCTGCTACGCCTGCTGCTCGCGCTCTCCCTCCTGCTGCTGGCCCGCCCGGGGCTGGCGGAATGCGCGCCGCACCGGGTATCCGACCCCGCGCAAATAACACTCAAGGGCGATGCCGTGATGATCGTCACCCACTCGACCTCGACCCACGACGCGCGTTTTTCCACCAAGCGCGGGCTCGACGAGGCCGTGCGCTTCGCCAAGAGCCGGCGCATCCCGGTCATCTACCTGCAGGACGACACCCCGGAAGCCTACTACTTCATGGAGGATTGCCATCCCGACCACTGGGTGTTCTCGCAGGGTGGCGAAATCAGCTTCGAAGTCGCCCCCAGCCATCTCTACATCGTCGGCGGCCACCTGGAACTGTGCCTGTCCGCCACCCTGAACGACGTGCTCTACCAGTGGGCCAGGCGGGCGCCGCGCAACCTGAGCGTCACCTACTTCATGGACGCCATCTACTCGAACGGCAAGTCGGTCGATCCGGAAGCGCCTTATTACAGGGATTTCCAGCGCTTCATGGACATCGTCAGCTATGGCCGACCGGGCGGCGAGCACTGGCCCAAGCTGAGCCTGCTGGAAACCATGGGCGTCATCGTCCGCGAGGACCACGAACTGGAATACCTCAGGCAGGTGCTGCCGCGCTGGGACACCACCTTCCCGGCCAGCTACCGCGTCGAACTGCAACTCAACGACTCGGTCAAGAAGGTGCTGCGCGCCGCCCCCGGGTGGCAGACGCCCACCCTGCTGTTCCGCTTCGTCGATTCGGCGCTGAACCTGGACATGCAACCGGTTCCCGGCAACTAGCCCATAATGGCGCAATGAGTTATCGCATCGACTGGGAAGCGCGCGGGGCGCACGTCAGCTACTCGGGAATGACGGGCATCGACGAGATCGCCGAGCTCGCCCGGAGCATCCAGGCATCCGAGCGTTACGACCGCATGGTTTACATCCTGCACGACTTCCTCGGCATCGATGGCGTCAGGCCAGCGCGCAAACCGTTCGCCATCGAGGAATTGTCGGCAGTGGATGCGGCGGCGTCACTCAACAACCCCGGGATCCGGATCGCCGTGGTCACGGCAGATGCCAAAGTAAATGCGCTGGCCGAGGCGTACATGGACACGTGGATCAACAAGCAGCCCATGCGCATCTTCGCCACCCTCGCCGATGCGCGCAAGTGGATCGGCGTGAAGCCTTGATGCATCGTCGCGTGATGCCGCCGTCCCGCCATCACCGACTTTCCTGTCCGTAATAAAGCAAGCGCCACACCGCGGTGTGGCGCTTGTTGCTTGCATG
>CAYYHO010000285.1:0-2699 GCA_964471725.1 uncultured Methyloversatilis sp.
CTCGACGACACGGTCTTCATTCCCACCGCCCGCGCCCTTGAGCTCTACAACCGTGAAGGCCTGATGCGCATCAACCTCACCTACCGCGAGGGGCTCAAGTCGGCAGACGTGAGCGGCGCCATAAAGTCGGTGCTGGCGGAACGGCACGGCCGCGAGGATTTCACGCTGATCACCCAGGAAGACATGCTGCGCACCCTGTCGAACATCCTCAACGTGCTCACCGCGGCGGTCGGCGCGCTGGGCGGCATCTCGCTGCTGGTGGGCGGCGTCGGCATCGTCACCATCATGACCATTGCCGTCACCGAGCGCACCAACGAGATCGGTCTGCTGAAAGCGCTCGGCGCCCGCCAGCGCACCATCCTCGGCATCTTTCTCGGCGAAGCCGTCGCGCTCGCCGCGCTCGGCGGCCTGCTCGGCCTCGCCCTCGGCATCGGCCTCGCCCAGCTGCTGCATCTGCTGCTGCCGGCCCTGCCGGTGGATACGCCGCTGAGTTTCGTCGTCCTCGCCGAAGCGGTCGCCATCCTGATCGGCCTGCTCGCCGGGGTGCTGCCCGCGCAGCGCGCGGCGCGGCTCGATCCCGTGGCTGCGCTGCGCGCGGAGTAGGCGCTGCAGACCGGCATTCCCGCAGGTTACTTGCCTTGTGCGACAACTCAGGCCATGGGCGGTGAGTTGTCGCAGTTCTTTTTGTCCTCGTACATGTTCTTGTCCGCCTGCCCGATCAAGGCTTCTGCAGTAGCCCCATCCTCGGGATACATGGCAATTCCTGTGCTGGCCCGCACGCGGACCAAGCGGCCTGCCAGTTGAAAGCCTTCGGCAAGTTTCTGGCGAATCTTCAAACTCACGGCTGCCGCGGCAGCGCGGCTGTCCGCGCCCTCGATCAGGATGATGAATTCGTCGCCGCCCAGCCTGCCCACCGTGTCGCCCAGGCGAACCGCCGAGCGCATCCGCTCGGCGACAAGCTTGAGCAGCTGGTCACCCGCTTCATGCCCGTAGCTGTCGTTGACCTGCTTGAAATCGTCCAGATCGAGAAACAGGACCGCCATTCGGGCGCCCTGCCGCGCCATCTGCGCCAGCGCCTGTTCCAGCCGGTCATTCAATAACATGCGATTGGGCAAGCCGGTCAGGGCATCATGGTTCGCCAGTTGCCACAGGCGTTGCTGGTTCTCGATGTGCAGCACAAGACCCTGTTGGTGTTCGCGCAGGTAGGCGACCAGCAAGAACGAGGACAGCAGCGTCAGAATTGAAATCAATGCCAGCAGCCGCCAGTTGATGTCTTCCCAGCCCATCTGTCGCTGCATGCGGAGGATCAAGGGCTCCCCCATGGTTTTCAGTGGCTTGCGGAAATCGAAGGCAGGCAGCAGGCTTGTTTCCATCAAGCTGCGCGCTGCCCCGGATACAGCCAGCAACTGGCCGCGAGGATCGTCCGGGCTGAAGTCCCTGTGGAACAACTGCACGCTGGCGCCATCCACAACCGCAAACTGGCCAGGCCTGGCCAGCCTGTCTGCGTCAATCACCATATTGACCACCAGTTCATCCCGGTTGCCGGTCTCGAAGCATGAGGCATCGCTCCGAAAGGCGCAGGTGATCGGGTAGAAAACTACATAGGCCAGATTGCCTTCCACCAGTCGGAACGGATGGCTGGCAACCGGCTCGCGCCGCTGCAGGGTTTCGAACAGGGCCTTCTGCAGAACCGGCACGCTGTCCACGTCCAGACCGAGAACTTCCTCGGAGCCGGCCGGCATCGGCGCCATGAACACGATCGGATAGTAGATCGGTTTGTCTTCCAGGCCCACCCATCTGCGGTCTGAGTCATAGGAGAAGGACTTGACGGTGAAGCCGCTGTCGCCGGCGCTTCTTTGCTGGGCAATGAACGCCTCGAGCCGGTTTTTCGGCACGGCCCGCACGATTTCCAGGGCGAAAATTTGCGGATTGCTCTCGACCATCTGGTCTACATAGCGTGCCACCTTGGCGGGATCGGTCGTGCCCACGGCGCCAAACAGGGCGGAGAAACCTTTCAGCACGGTTTCACTGCTGACCAGGTGCTGGTTCAGATGATCCGCATAGGCATCGCCATCGCGGGCCAGCCTTTCTTCCAGTGCCCGCATATCCATCACCAGCGCGACAGTCGCCGCGCCCAAACACAGGGAAAGCCATGCCGCCAGGCTGGCCAGGTACGTCCAGACCGAGAGCGGTTTCATCGCTGCCTTTTACAACGACGCACGATCGTCCGGTCGGCACAATGACATGTCAATTTCGGCGCCACACCCTTCGTCAATCGTTCAAACGGGAACCGGGACGGAAGGCACAGGTCCCGTTTCCGCTGGCCTGCAACGGCCCTGCGCTAAACCGTCCTGAAGCGGCTCACCGCCGTGCTGAGGGAGGCCGAAAGGGCCTGCAGCTTGCGCGCCGCCTCGGTCGTGTCCTGCACTGCGCGTGCGTTTTCCTCCGACATCTGGGCGATCTTCTCGATGTTGCGGGCGATGTCGCTGGAAGCCGCGCTCTGCTCGCGTATCGACGAGGATATTTCATCCACCACGCCGACGACCCGCAGGGTGCCGTCGCGGATGCTGACGATCGATTCGCCGGCTTCGTTGGCCAGGCTGACGCCCTTGCTGGCCTGCTCGACGCCGGACTCCATACTGGCCACCGCGCTGCGCGTGCCGTTCTGGATCTTGCCGACCATGGCGGCGATCTCGGTG
>CAYYHO010000286.1:0-2687 GCA_964471725.1 uncultured Methyloversatilis sp.
CGACCGGCGAGACAAGTCCCAGACCGGTCACGACGACTCTGCGACGCGACAAGGCAACCTCCTGCGGGGTAGGTATGAAGGGGCAAGGCGCAGCCCCGGCGGATTACTTCTTCAGGTGGGAATTGACGTAGTCAATCGCCTGCTGGACGGTGGTGATCTTTTCGGCTTCCTCGTCCGGAATTTCACACTCGAACTCTTCCTCGAGCGCCATCACCAGCTCGACTGTATCGAGAGAATCGGCGCCCAGGTCGTCAACAAAGGACGAATCATTCTTGATGTCGGCCTCATTCACGCCAAGTTGCTCGGCTACGATTTTCTTGACGCGCTGTTCGATGTTATCCATTGATTGCTCCTCTTCCTTATAAAAAAGGCGGGTTTGTTGTAAACCCGCGTAGTTTACCAAAAGCCAACACTAAAAACGTCCCCGGCGACCAGGGCACTCAAACCATGTACATGCCGCCATTCACGTGCAGCATCGCCCCGGTGATGTAGGCGGCATCGGGACTGGCGAGGAAGGCGACGGCATGGGCGATGTCCTCCGCCTGGCCGAGCCTGCCGAGCGGTATTTTCTGGATCAGGGCATTGCGCTGCTCTTCGCTCAGCGCACGCGTCATCGCCGTGTCGATGAAACCGGGCGCCACGCAGTTGACGGTGATGTTGCGGCTGCCGAGTTCGTGGGCCATCGAGCGCGACATGCCGGCAACGCCGGCCTTGGCGGCGGCATAGTTGACCTGGCCGGGGTTGCCGGAGACGGCGACCACCGAGGAAATGTTGATGATGCGGCCGGAACGCGCCTTCATCATGCCGCGCATCACCAGCTTGGAGAGGCGGAACACGGCCTTCAGGTTGGTGTCGATCACCGCATCCCATTCCTCGTCCTTCATGCGCATCGACAGGTTGTCGCGCGTGATGCCGGCATTGTTGACCAGGATCGTCACCGCGCCGAAACGCTTTTCGATCTCGCCGATCAGCGCTGCGCAGGCATCGCCGTCGGTCACGTCGAGCACGGCGCCCCAGCCGGGGATGCCGGCAGCGTCAAGGGCCTTCTGGATATCGGCTGCCGCCGCCGCGTTGATGTCGACACCGACGACGGTGGCGCCCTTCTGCCCCAGTTCCTGGGCGATCACGTGGCCGATGCCGCGCGAAGCCCCGGTCACCAGGGCGATTTGTCCTTTCAGAACGTCCTGCATGTTCATCCTTTCGCTATCACTAAAGCGAGCGCCGCCTCGATGCCGGCCCGGTCGCTCATGGCGCCGCCGGTCAGGGTATCGGCACACCGTTTCACCAACCCGGCCAGCACCTTGCCGGGACCGCATTCAAACACATGGGTGATGCCCGCGGCCTGCATTGCCCGCATGGTCTCCACCCAGCGCACCGGCGCAGCGGCCTGGCGCACCAGCGCCGCGCGAATCGCCTCCGGCTCCTCGACGCAGGCCACATCGACGTTGTTCAGCACGGGAACCTGCGGACGGCCGACGGCAACCGTCGCCAGACGCGCCGCGAGCTTCTCCGCTGCCGGCTGCATCAGCGCCGAATGAAACGGCGCCGACACCGGCAGCATCACCGCGCGCTTGGCCCCCTGCGCCTTGCAGGCGTCGGCCGCGCGCTGCACGGCCGCAGTATGACCGGCAATCACGGTTTGTTCCGGGGAATTGAAATTCACCGCCTGGACGATCTCGCCCTGCGCGGATGCGGCGCAAACGGCCTGCACCTTGGCGGCATCCATGCCCAGAATGGCGGCCATCGCGCCGCTACCGGCCGGCACGGCTTCCTGCATGGCTTGCGCACGCAGTTCGACGAGAGGAACGGCATCGGCGAACTGCAGCGCGCCGGCCGCCACCAGCGCCGCATATTCGCCCAGGCTATGGCCGGCGAACATGGCCGGCGCCGTGCCTCCCATTTCCTGCCAGAGCCGCCAGGCGGCAATGCCGGCCGTCAGCATCAGGGGCTGGGTATTGACGGTCCGGGCCAGCGCCTCGGCCGGGCCATCCGTGGCCAGTTGCCAGAGGTCGCGGCCCAGGGCCTGCGAAGCTTCATCGAAGGTGGCGCGGATCACCGGGCTGTCGCCCCCCTGGCCATTATATGCAGCCATCATGCCGAGCGATTGCGAACCTTGTCCAGGAAACACGAGCGCAAATTTCATGGTGATCAACCTCAGAATTTCAGCAGGGCTGCGCCCCAGGTAAAGCCGCCGCCCAC
Organism: uncultured Methyloversatilis sp.; assembly: GCA_964471725.1. Classification (GTDB taxonomy): domain Bacteria; phylum Pseudomonadota; class Gammaproteobacteria; order Burkholderiales; family Rhodocyclaceae; genus Sulfuricystis. The sequence continues at coordinate 2,200 of CAYYHO010000286.1, forward strand.
CCCTTCGAGCAGCACCGTATCGCCAGCGCCGACTTTTCCGGCGCGCACCGCCTCGTCGAGCGCCAGCGGGATCGAGGCCGCGGAGGTATTGCCGTGACGATCGACCGTCACCACGCATTTCTCCTCCGGGAGGTGCAATTTCTTGGCCGTGGCCTGCATGATACGAATATTTGCCTGGTGCGGCACCAGCCAGTCCACCTGCGCGGTCGTTATGCCCGCGGCGTCGATCACTTCGCTGGCGACCTCGGCCAGCACCTTGACGGCAAACTTGAACACCGCCTGGCCATCCATGCGCAGGAAAGGGTCGCCGATGGGGCGGCCGTCGCAGACGTGGCCGGCCACCGCGAGGATGTCCCGGTAGCGGCCGTCGGCATGCAATGCCGTGGCATGGATGCCGGGCGCAGCGCTGGCCTCCAGCACGATCGCGCCGGCGCCGTCGCCGAACAGCACGCAGGTGCCGCGATCCTGCCAGTCGAGGATGCGCGAGA
>CAYYHO010000287.1:0-2686 GCA_964471725.1 uncultured Methyloversatilis sp.
CCAGGATGCCGACGCAATCATCGAATCACGCGGCCTCAAACAGGTGTCGGATGCCTCGGCGATCGAGCCGATCATCGATGCGGTGCTCGCCGCCAATCCGAAATCCGTCGAGGAGTTCCGCACCGGCAAGGACAAGGCCTTCAATGCCCTGGTCGGCCAGGTGATGAAGGCGAGCAAGGGCAAGGCCAACCCGCAGCAGGTAAACGAACTACTACGCAAGAAGCTGGCAGGTTAACGCCCGTCTCCCTTTGCGCCAAAGGCGCAAAGGGAGACGGGCGTCACTACTGCTGGATAGCTCGGCGACCGCCGGTGATCTGCCGGTAGCGTGTCTTGTCGGTATCGAAGCGGGTCTTCACCGACTCGATATCGGTATCCCGTTCCTGCAGGACCTTTTTCTGCGCCGCGATTTCGTTGTCGTTGTCGCGGATCTTCGCCTGCAACGGCGCTGGCAGCGGCTTGTTGACGTAGAACTCCTTGTCCAGTTCGAGTTGCCGCTGCCGTTTCAGCGCCGTCTCCAGCCGCGCATTGGCCTGGGTCGCGCGCTTCTCGATTTCTGCCAGCGCGCGCTCGCGCGCCAGGTCGATTTCCTTTTCGCTGGTGTAGCTGCCCAACAGCGCCTGATCGCGGCGAGCACGCTCCTCGGCCAATTTCTCTTCCTCGGCCTTGCGGGCAGCTGCCGCCTCGAGCGCGGCGCGCTGTTCCGGCGTGGGCGGCGGCTCGACCTGCTTCGGCACCCCCTTGTTGTACACCGTCTTGGGTTTGTGCAGGCATTGCGGAGGCGGCGGCTCGCCGCACACCCGCCGGCCATCGACATCGCAACAGGTGATGAGCGCCGCCGCCGGCGCCGCGACACCAAGCCCCAGCAGGGCAATCAGCAGCGCGGCCCGTCGACATTCAGGCAACACCATAGGTCTCCCGATAGCGGCGCACGGCGGCGAGATTCTGCTCCAGTGCCGGCTGGCCGGCGAGATAGTCGATCACGTCGGTCAGCCGGGCGACGGCGAAAACCGGCATGCCCAGCGTCTGCTCGACCTCCTGCACAGCCGACAGCGTGCCCGTCCCGCGTTCCTGGCGGTCGATGGCGATGACCACCCCGGCAGGCGCGGCGCCGGCGGCGCGAATGATCTCCACCGACTCGCGCACCGAGGTGCCGGCCGAGATGACATCGTCGACGATCAGCACGCGGCCGGAGAGCGGCGCACCGATCAGCGCCCCGCCTTCGCCATGCGCCTTGGCTTCCTTGCGGTTGAAGGCGAAGGGGAGGTTGCGGCCGTGCGCGGCAAGGGCGATGGCGACCGCCGCCACGAGCGGGATGCCCTTGTAGGCCGGGCCGAACAACATGTCGAACTCGATCTCGGCAGCCAGGATCGTCTGCGCGTAGAAATCGGCCAGCCGGCCAAGCGCAGCGCCATCGTTGAACAGGCCGGCGTTGAAGAAATACGGCGACAGTCGCCCCGCCTTGGTCTTGAATTCGCCAAAACGCAGGACGCCGCGTGCGCAGGCGAAGGCGATGAAGTCGTGGCTAAAATCGGGGTGGTTCATAAGGGAACGATTCTACATGCTCAGAATCATCACGCTGAATTTGAATGGCATCCGCTCGGCGGCCCGCAAGGGCTGGCTCGACTGGCTGGCCGCGCAGCAAGCCGACATTGTCTGCGTCCAGGAGATCAAGGCGCAGGAAGCCGATCTGACGGACGAGTTGCGGCAGGTTGCCGGCTTGCAGGGCTACTTCCATTGCGCCGAGAAAAAAGGCTACAGCGGCGTCGGCCTCTATGCAAAAGCGGGCCCGGACAACATCGCCACCGGCATCGGTGTCGGCGAATTCGACGCCGAAGGCCGCTATCTGCGCGCCGACTGGCCGGGCCTGTCGGTGATCTCGCTCTACCTGCCTTCGGGTTCGTCTTCGCCGGAACGGCAGGCCGCCAAATTCCGCTTCATGGACGCCTTCTACCCGCAACTGGCCGAGTTGCGCGCCGAAGCACAGGCGTCCGGCCGCGAAATCGTCCTCTGCGGCGACTGGAACATCGCCCCCACCCGCAAGGACCTGAAGAACTGGAAATCCAACCAGAAGAACTCCGGCTTCCTGCCCGAGGAACGCGACTGGATCGGCCGCGTGAAGGAGGAACTGGGCTGGATCGATGCCTACCGCCACCTGCACCCGGAAGCCGAGGCCGAGGCCTACACCTGGTGGTCGAATCGCGGCCAGGCCTGGCAAAATAACGTCGGCTGGCGCATCGATTACCAGATAGCCTCGCCCCTGCTCGCCAGCCGGGCCGAGACGGCCCGGGTTTTCAAGGATGCGCGCTTCTCCGACCATGCCCCGCTGACCATCGATTACGCCTGGACTCCAACTGGCTGAAAAGCGGCGCAGCCATATGTATTTGTGCTGATCCCTGCTAGTCTTGGGGTATGCGACAATCCATTTCGTTAGCAGCACCTTCCCCCCTGTAAGGAGTCCAAAATGACCGAAGCTGTCGATGTCACCAAGGAAAAACTGATTGCCGACTTCAAGGTGGTGGTTTCCGATGCCGAGGAGTTGTTGCGCGCCACCGCGAGCCAGGCCGGAGACAAGGCCGCCGATCTGCGCGCCAAAATCCAGGGGCGCCTGACCGAGGCGAAAGTCCGGTTGGCGGATGCCGAGGCGGTCGTCATCGACCGGGCCAAGCAGGTCGGTCGGGCTGCCGAT
>CAYYHO010000288.1:0-2660 GCA_964471725.1 uncultured Methyloversatilis sp.
CATAGTCGTCGATCAGCGTGAAGCTGCCGCCGCCCGCAAGTGCGATCTCCCCATAACGCTGGAAGCGGCGGTCGACGCCGTGGAACTCGGCGAGCGCCTGCTGGATCGCCGTGTCGCCAGCGCCGACTTCCGTGGCGACGGCGATCGCGGCCAGCGCGTTGCGGACGTTGTGTTCGCCCGGCAGGTTGAGCGTCACGGGAAAGCGCGACACCGTGCCGTTGGTGCGCACGCAGTCGAAGTGCATGCGGCCGCTGCCGTCGGCGCTGGCGCGCACGTTCTCGGCGCGGATGTTGGCATCCGGAGCATAGCCATAGGTGACCACCTGCTTGGCGAGCGCGGGCAGGATCGCGCGCACGTGCGGGTCGTCGATGCACACCACGGCGACGCCATAGAACGGCAGCCGGTTGATGAAGTCGACGAAGGCCTGCTTGAGCCGCTCGAAGTCCTGGCCATAGGTGTCCATGTGGTCGGCATCGATGTTGGTCACCACCGAGATCACCGGCGAGAGGAACAGGAAGGAGGCGTCCGATTCGTCGGCCTCGGCCACCAGGTAGTCGCCCTGGCCGAGGCGCGCGTTGGCGCCCGCCGAGTTCAGCCGGCCGCCGATGACGAAGGTCGGATCGAAGCCGCCCTCCGCCAGGCAGCTGGCGACCAGGCTGGTCGTCGTCGTCTTGCCGTGCGTGCCGGCGATCGCGATGCCCTGCTTGATGCGCATCAGCTCCGCCAGCATCTGGGCGCGCGGCACCACCGGCACATGACGCTCGCGGGCGGCGACCAGCTCCGGGTTGTCGGCCCTGACGGCCGTCGATACCACCACGGCATCGGCGTTCTGCACGTTGTCGGCAGAGTGGCCGATGGTGACGCGCACGCCCTTTTCGGTCAGGCGCCGCGTGGTCGCCGAAGTGGCCAGGTCGGAACCGCTGACCGCGTAACCCTGGTTGGCCAGCACCTCGGCAATCCCGCTCATGCCCGAGCCGCCAATCCCGACGAAGTGAATATGCTTGACTTTATGCTTCATCATTCCTCCCGTCTTGCAGCAGCTTCTCCGCCGGGCCGCCCCAAGGAGAAGCGGCAAGCGCCGCCAGGCGCAACCCCACCAAAGCTCCCACGCAGTGCCCCGTGACCGACGAGCGCAGCGAGCCGTCCATAACCCCCCGCGAGGGGGGAGAAGGGGGGCGGGTGTTCGTGTTCATTTGCAGATCTCCCGGCAAGCCTGCGCCACTGCTGAAGTCGCCTCCGGCAGCGCCAGCGCGCGCGCCTTCTCGGCCATTTCGAGCAGCTGGGCGCGCGTCAGGGTGCGGATCAACGCCAGCTTCTCCGCCGTCAATTCGTTTTGCGGCAGCAGCATCGCCGCGCCGGCATGCACCAGGTAGCGCGCATTCGCGGTCTGGTGGTCGTCCACCGCATGGGGGAAGGGCACCAGGATGCTCGCCACGCCGGCGGCGGCCAGTTCGGCGATGGTCAGCGCGCCGGCGCGGCAGATCACCACGTCGGCCCAGGCATAGGCGCCGGCCATGTCGTCAATGAAGGCCGTCGTGTGGGCTTCGACGCCGGCGGCGGCATAGGCGGCGGCGAGCGCCTGGACGTGTTTCTCGCCGGCCTGATGGACCACCTCGGGCCGTTCCTCGGCGGGCAGCAGGGCCAGTCCCCGCGGCAGCGTTTCGTTGAGCGCCTGCGCGCCCAGGCTGCCGCCCAGCACCAGCAGGTGCAGCGGCCCGCCGCGTTCCGCGTAGCGGAAAGTCGGCGCTGGCAGGACGGCAACTTCGTGGCGTACCGGGTTGCCGACCCATTGGCCTTTCTTGAGCGCCTCGGGAAAGCCGCTCAGCACCCGGTCGGCCACGCCCGCCAGGACGCGGTTGGCCAGCCCGGCGATGGCGTTCTGCTCGTGCAGTACCAGCGGGATGCCTTTCAGCGCGGCCATCATGCCGCCGGGGAAGCTGATGAAGCCGCCCATGCCGAGCACGACATCCGGCCGGATGCGCGCGAACTCCCGCCACGCCTGCACGAAGCCGGAGAGCAGGTTGAAGGGCAGCAGCAGCTTGCGCAGCAGCCCCTTGCCGCGCAACGCGCCGAAGCGCAGCCAGGCCATCGCGTAACCGCGCTCCGGCACCAGACGTGCCTCCATGCCGTCCGGGTTGCCCATCCAGTGCACCTTCCAGCCGTGGCGATGCAGTTCGTCGGCGACCGCCAGCCCGGGCATGATATGCCCGCCGGTGCCGCCCGCCATGATGACTATTGTCTTGCTCATGCGGGTAATCCCCGCATCAGTCGACGATTCTCGTAATCGACGCGCAGCAATACCGCGATCGCCAGGCAGTTGGCGACGATGCCCGAGCCGCCGAAGCTCATCAGCGGCAGCGTCAGTCCCTTGGTCGGCAGCAGGCCCATGTTCACGCCCATGTTGATGAAGGCCTGCCAGCCGATCCAGATGCCGATGCCCTGCGCCGCGAGGCCGGCGAAGATGCGCTCCAGCAGCAGCGCCTGGCGGCCGACGGCGAAGCTGCGCTGCACCAGCAGGGCGAACAGGCCGATGATGGCCAGCACGCCGACGAAACCGAGTTCCTCGGCCGTCACGGCGAGCAGGAAGTCGGTATGCGCCTCGGGCAGGTAGAACAGCTTCTCGACGCTGGCGCCCAGCCCGACGCCGAACCACTCGCCGC
>CAYYHO010000289.1:0-2660 GCA_964471725.1 uncultured Methyloversatilis sp.
GTGCGTGCCGGTCAGCTGGTCGTCGAAGAAATAGGCGAAACGCTGGTGCTCGATGGCTGTCTGCGGCATCTGGTCGACAGCCGCAGGCGGCTGCACGTCGCGCAAGGCCACGCAGGCGGCGGCGACGACGGCGGCGTCGAACTTGATGCCGGCCTGCTGCTTCAGTTCCGCCAGCGCCGCGGGCACGTCCTTGCGCGCCTTGTAGATGCGGTTGCTGATCATGGCGTCGAAGGTGTCGGCCACGGCCATGATCTGCGCCAGGCGGGGGATCTGGCCGCTCCTGAGTCCCAGCGGATAGCCGGAGCCGTCCTCGCGCTCGTGATGGGCGTGCATGATCGCGGCCAGTTCCTTGTACATGTCGATGCTGTTGAGCGTCAGGTAGCCTTCCTCGGCATGCTGCTTGATGAGCTCGTATTCCAGCGGCGTCAGAATGCCCGGCTTGAGCAGGACGGCATCGGGAATCGCAATCTTGCCGATGTCGTGCAGCGCCGCCGCGCGCTTGAGCTTCCCGATCTCCGCCGCGCTGTGGCCGAGCTGGGTGGCGATCAGTTCGCAATACTGCGCGACGCGGCGCGTGTGGCCGGCCGTGTAGGTGTCGCGCTTCTCGATCATGTCCACCAGGGACAGGATGGTTTCCTCGTAGTTGCTGATGCGCTCGGCTTCGAGGCGGCGCGCCTCGCTTTGCTGCGTGAAGGCGTGGATGGCGAAGCCGATGTCGCCGGCCAGCTGTTCGAGCATCGCCACTTCCTCGACATCGAAACCGGCCTGGCGTCCGGTCAGGACGCACAGGTGGCCGAAGGCTGCGCCATAGGCATCGCTGCGCAGCGGCAGGGCGATCACCGCCCGGATGCCGGCCTGGCCCAGTTCTGCCGCAATGGCGGTCGGTTCGGTGGCAATCACGGTATGATTTTTCGCCAGCGCCTCGCGGCTGGGGCCCTTGTCGACGCAGGTCGCAAAGTTGCGCATGATCTCGACGGGGCCATAAGATTTGGCGGCCACTTCGACACGGCCGTCGCGCAGCAGGCCGACCCAGGCAAAATGATAGGCCGTGTCCGCGATCAGGCGATCGCAACAGGCCTTGAGCATCTCGGCCATCGAACCCGAGGTGATCAGGATCTGATTGACATCCGCCACCATCTCGACGACGCTGCGCTGGAAGCGCTCGCGCTCCAGCAGCCGTTCGATTTCCACGGTGCGGCTGTGCACCCGGTGTTCCAGGCCGGCGTTGAGTTCGGCGAGGGCGGCATGGTTTGACTGCAGGCGGCGGTTGAGGCGCATCACATAGAGCGCAGCGCCGGCCGCCAGCAGGGTGAACGCCAGGAACACGGCGACCCAGCGGCCATACTGGGCGAAGACTTCGGCGGCCGTCAGGTGGCGCAGGTGCTCGTAGGGGCCGATGCGCAGTTCGCGCAGGGCTTCGTGCACCGGCTGGTAGTTGAGCGGCAGGGTCCAGCCCGAGATGTTGCCCGCCTGGGCGGCCGGGTCGTCGGCAGGCATTTCCATCAGGGCGATCGCCACCTGCACGGCCAGCGCATCCGGCACATGATGCAGCCGGGCCATGGGCCACTCCGGGTAGAGCGGCGTACTCAGCAGCAGCGGGAATCCTTCGATGCGCTGCCGGTTGAGCACGTGGTAGTCGTCGAGCCGGATCTTGTTCTCGGCAGCCATCAGTTCGAGGGTTTCGCTGCGCACTGTGCCGGCGTCGGCGCGGCCGTCGCGCACGGCATACACGACGGCATCGTGCGTGCCGGCGAAATCGAGCCGGGCAAAATCGCGTTCGGGCTCGATGCCCTTCCGTTTCAGTTCCCGCCAGCCGACATGCCAGCCGCCGAAGGAACTCGGATCGACGGCGACGAAGGTCTTTTTCTTGAGGTCGGTGAAGCGGCGGATGTCCTTGCGGTCGGCGCGCGTGAAGATGACGCCGCCGAGGGTGCTGTGTCCCGAACTGCCGATGAAACGGCTGCGCAGGGTGGCGATGGCGCTGACGCCGTACAGCGATTCCAGTTCGACGAAATAGGAGGAGTTGGTCAGCACGAAATCGACCCGGCCCTGGCGCACCGCGAGGCGCACCTCGTCGAAACCGAGCGGCACGATGCGGAAGCGGTTGCCCGGCAGGCGGCGCTCGAGGTAGGCGGCGGTGGCCGACCAGGACTCGCGGGTTTTTTCCTCGCCGCGCAGGGCCAGCACGCCGATGCCGACATCCGCCGCGAAGGCCGACGTCGCCAGCAGTGCGATCGGGATCCAGCGTGTCCAGCGTGCGAATAACTCCCGCATGTCACCTCCTGCGGGAATTATCGCACCGGCGGAGGGGGTAAAAGCAAAACGCCGGCAGGGGTTGCCTGCCGGCGTTTTCGAATGTCTGGCCAAGCCAGGGCAGGCGGCGCCTGCCCACGTGCCGAGTGTCGAGTGTCGAGTGTTACTTGAGCTTGATTTCCTTGTAGAGCACGTGCTTCTTCGCCTTCGGATCGTATTTCATGAACTCGAGCTTTTCCGGCGTGGTGCGCTTGTTCTTGTTGGTGGTGTAGAAATGCCCGGTTCCGGCGGTGGATTCGAGCTTGATTTTTTCACGTCCGCCTTTGGCTGCCATGATCGGTTACCTCCAGTTCAAACGGCTTCGCCGCGTTCGCGCAACTCGGCGAGAACGACGTCGATGCCTTTCT
>CAYYHO010000290.1:0-2631 GCA_964471725.1 uncultured Methyloversatilis sp.
CGCGGCGAGCTAGATTTCTGGCACCAGGCCATGGCGCAAAAGGAAAGCCGCAGCCTGCATGTAGAAGACGGCTGGCTGTACTTTTTGCACGGTTGGACGCAAGTGATCGCCGAAGTGCTGCACATCGGCATCGACAAGCGCTTTGCGCAGTTGGCCGAGGCCGCCGCGGAACTGCGCCCCGCGCTGGTATTCGACCCGGCGCGAGGCGGCAAATAAACGTCAAGCGAGCAGCATGATAAGGAGGGGAAGGTTGAACAAGACTCATCTCATCGGCGTCGATCTCGGCACCAGCGGCACCAAAGCCGCCCTCTACACCCGCGGCGGCGCGCTGGTGGCCAGCGCCGCCCTGGATGTGCCCATCTACTACCCGTGCCCCGGCGTGGTGGAACAGGAAAACGACGACTTCTACGACACTGCCGCCCAGACGGTGAGAACCTGCCTGCAGCAGAGCGGAGTCGACCCGCGCTCGGTGGCTGCCATCGCATTCGACAGCCAGATGGCGGGTATTGGCTCGGTGGACGAAGATTTCAACCCGGCTGCGCGCTTCGATTCCTGGCTGGACATGCGCTGCCAGCCCTACATCGACTATATCGACAAGCGCTGCGGCGAGCTGGTCACGCGCCTGACCGGCTGCCCGCCCACCTGCGACCACGGCCCCAAGATCCTGTGGTGGAAAGAAGAACAGCCGGACGCGTACCGGCGCATCGCCAAGTTCGTCACCCCGGCCGGGTACGTTGCCGGAAAGATGGCCGGCTTGCGCGGCGAAGATGCCTTCATGGACCACACCTTTCTGCACTTCAGCGGCTACAGCGACGCACAAAAAGGCGCCTGGTCGCAGAAGTTGTGCAATCTCCTCGGCGTGGACATGGGCAAGCTGCCGCGCATCGTCGCCCCCTGGCAGGCTATCGGCGAAGTGCAGGCGGGCGCTGCGGCAGATTTTGGCCTGGCCCCCGGCACGCTCATCGCCGCCGGATGCGGCGACACCGCCGCCAACGCCCTGGGCGCGGGCATCACCCGCCCTGGCATGCTCTTCGACGTGGCCGGCACCGCCGCCGTGCTGGCGGGCTGCACCGGCGAATTCGTCGCCGACACCCATGAACGCGCCCTGCTGACCATGCGCTCGGTCATCCCCGGCCTGTGGCATCCCCTGGCCTACATCGCCGGCGGCGGCATCGCCCTGCGCTGGTTCCGCGACCAGTTCTTCAACGTCTTCCAGGGCCAGCCGCAGGAACTGCGCGACGACCTCTACCCCGACCTGATCGCCCAGATGCAGCGCATCCCGCCCGGCGCAGACGGCCTGTTCTTCTCGCCGCACCTGGGCGGGCGCATCTGCCCTTCCGCGCCGCAGATGCGCGGGGCGTGGCTGGGCTTTTCCTGGGGGCACACCCAGGCGCACTTCATCCGCGCCATCCTGGAAAGTGTCGCCTTTGAATACGCCTATTACCTGGATATCTTGCGCCGCCTGCTGCCAGGCCTCGACCTGATCGAGGCGCGCGTGGTGGGCGGCGGCGCGCGCAGCCCGGCATGGAACCAGATCAAGGCCGACGTGCTAGGCGTGCCTTACCTGGCGTTGCAGGGCAGCGAGTTCGGCACCTGGGGCAGCGCCATGATCGCGGGCAAAGCTGCCGGCTTGTTCGACGATCTGGCCGCGGTGGCGGGCGAGCATGCCATTGCCGCGGGCAATCCCAGCCAGCCGGATGCGGAAAACCACAACGCGTACACGACCCTCGTTCCACAATACGTGCGCTGGCAAAAAAACCTCGCAGATGGCTTCTCGCAACCGGCTTGATCGAGCGGAAAGGCGCGCATGGCACACAAAATCGATTTCGCCAGTCACATCCCATACTACTTTCAATTGCTCGAGATCATCAAGAGCCAGATTTCCGGCGAGGTATGGAAAGCGGGCGAGCGCCTGCCATCCGAGCCCGAGTTATGCCAGCAGTACGGCGTCAGCCGCACCGTGGTGCGCCAGGCGCTGCAAGAGCTGGAATACAACCAGTTGATCACTCGTCTCAAAGGTCGGGGTACGTTTGTCGCCGAAGCCAAGATCGAAGAAAGCCTGGTGCAGCAGCTCACCGGCTTCCACCAGGATATGACCGAGCGCGGCTACGCCGTGCAAACGCAGGTGCTGCGCCACGAGGTGCTGCCAGCGCCAGATAAAGTGGCCTCCCTGCTGCGCCTGCAGAGCAGTTCGCCTGTCTTTTGCATCGAGCGCCTGCGCTTCGTCGACGGCGAGCCGATTGTGCTCGTGACCACCTACCTGCCGCAAGCGCTGTGCGCCGGCCTGGAACAATATGACCTGGAGCAGCGCTCGCTGTATGACGTGCTTGAAAACGAATTCGGCCTGGAAATTTCGCATGGTCGCCGCACCATCGAGGCGGTTGGGGCCTTGCGCCGCGAGGCGCAGCTGCTCCAGGTGCCTGAGAAATCGCCCCTCATCCTGCTAGATAGTGTCACCTGCCTGGGGGACGGCACCCCGGTCGAATACTACCATGCCCTTCACCGCGGCGACCGCTCACGCTTCGAGGTCGAGCTGCAGCGAGGACATCGAATTTAAAAAACGAGACCGCGCCTAAAACTGGCGCGGTCCCATCTAATCGATTTTTCCTTACCGTAGTGTTCGCAACCACA
>CAYYHO010000291.1:0-2630 GCA_964471725.1 uncultured Methyloversatilis sp.
ACGCGCTGGCCGGCGAGGAAGCGCAGGCGGTTGGTGCGCGGCGTCTGCAGGTGCAGCAGCATGATGTCCTGCCCCAGCGGCTTGGCATTCCTCACCCGGGCGACGATCTCCTGTTCGGGAATGTCGTCGGGCAGGCTGGCCTCGAGCATCTCGATTTCCAGGTCGGAAACCGCCGTGTGCGAGCACAACAGGGTGTGGCCCTGGGCGCGCTCGCTCTCCGACAGCGGGTAGTCCGTGTGGTGCACCTGCTGGGTGCGGCCGGAGACGATGCGCGCCTTGCACAGCCCGCACTTGCCGTTGCGGCAGCCGTAGGAAGGCGCCAGGCCGGCGCGCAGGGCGGCTTCCAGCACGGTTTCGTTGCCCTCGACGAAAAACTCGCGGCCGGAAGGCTTCACTTTCACATGGGCACTCATCACACGCAGCACGTTATCCATCACCTCCAGTTTGTCCGTGGTTTCTTCGCTGCCCAGCACGCCGGCCAGTCCGTCATCGAGAAAGCGGCCCAGTGCGGCAAGCTGCGCCGAGGGCGACTCGTGCGCCATCATGTCGATGCGCTCGCGCAGGGCCAGGATGAGGTCATGGTAGCTGGTCAGATGGCGGCGCACCTCGGCGAGCTCCTCACTCTGGCTTGCCAGCCGTAGCGCCAGCACCTCCTGGTTCGGCAGGATGCGCTCGCGCACCCGTTTGCCGAAGGCTTCCTCGCGGATCTGGGTAATCCGCTCGAAGGCGCCGGAATCCTCAATTCGCACATCGGGATACAGCTTCAGCAGATTTTCGGTCGACACCATGCCGTCATGCGACGGCAGGGCGCCGCTGGCGATGTGCTTCTGCATTTCTGCACGTGTCGTACCGGTCAGATGCGCGGCGCGCGAAACGGTGAGCAGTTGGGCCATCAGTGCCTCCTGGGTTCAACGATGTCTGTTTGTCATCATGATACTTTATCAGCCAGCCCCCATTTTCAATGGCCTCCCAAGTACCGATGTTTCATATATAACAAATTTGTAGCGACTTTTACAAAATAGCTGTTGAAATACTTGCAACATTTATGTAGAGTTCGCTACATGATCCAACTCGTCGAATGGCTCGTCCTCGTCACCACCCTGCCCACGCGCAATGCCGCGGCACGCATGCGCCTGTGGCGCGCCATCAAGGCCCTGGGTTGCGCCTCGCTGCGCGACGGGGTCTATCTGCTGCCGGCGCGCGACGGAACGGGCGCAAGCCTGCGCGCCCTGGCAGAGGATGTGCGCAACAGCGCGGGAAGCGCCGAAGTCCTCTACGTCGCGGCTGATGGCGCGCAGGACGAGGCCTTCCGCCAGCAATTCGACCGTGCCAACGACTATGGCGCCCTGATTGCCGAGGTGCGCGCCGAAGTGCGCGCGGCAGCTCCGGACGAAAAGAACCTGCACCGCCTGACGCGCGAGTTCACCGCGCTGACGGCGATCGATTATTTCCCCGGCGCGGCGCAGGACCAGGCGCGCCAGACCCTGAACGAACTGGCGGCGCTGCTCTCCCCGCACGAGCCGCAGGCCGCCGACGGCGCTGTGCGCCGTCTCGCCAGCGCCGACTTTTTCGGCCGCACCTGGGCGACGCGCAAGAACATCTGGGTGGATCGCATGTCGTCCGCCTGGCTGATCCGCCGCTTCATCGACCCGCAGGCCCGCTTCATCTGGCTCGACACGCCGGCCGATTGCCCGCCGGATGCGCTCGGCTTCGACTACGACCAGGCCGCCTTCACCCACGTCGCCACGACCCCCGAACTGGTCAGCTTCGAAGTGCTGGCAAAAAGCTTCGGGCTCGACAGCGATCCGGCGATCGCCCGCATCGCCACCATCATCCACTACCTCGATGTCGGCGGCGTGCCGGTCGCCGAGGCGAGCGGCATCGAGGCGGTGCTGGCCGGCCTGCGCTCCGATGCCGGCGACGATGACGCAAGGCTCGCCCTGGCCAGCCGCGTTTTCGACGGTCTGTACACGAACTACCAGCAGCAGGAAACCTGACCCAAACCGCGCCACCATTTCCAGGAGATCCCATATGACCACCTCCCCAAGCTACCCAATCGACCCGGCCGACATCGACCTGCTGAAGAAAGCCGGCATGTGCCCTGAAGACCTGGAGCACAGCCAACAGGTTGCAGACAAGGCGCTGGAGATCGCCGCACGCATCGGCGGCGACCTCGACATGGAACTGGTCGGCCGCGGCGCCATCTTCCACGACCTGGGCAAGGCCAAAACCCATGCCATCGAGCACGGCCTCATCGGCGCCGAGATGGGCCAGGCGCTCGGTCTGCCGAAGGCGATCACCGACATCATGGAGAAGCACATCCGCGGCGGCCTGACTGCCGCCGAGGCAACCGAGCTGCGCCTGCCGGTCAAGGATTACACGCTGCACCGCCTCGAGGAACGCATCGTCATCTACGCCGACCGGCTGGTCGACATCATCCATGACGGCCTGGTGAAGATCGACAGCGAGGCGGAAGCCGAGCAGCGCTTCGAGGACATCCTGACCAACGAGATCAAGTACGGCAAGAACGACATCACGCGCAATCGCTATTTCGGCTATCACCGCGAAATCCAGGCTCTGATGGCCCGTTGATCCCCAAAAAAATAGCGAAACCACCGCGGGGCAGCCCT
>CAYYHO010000292.1:0-2627 GCA_964471725.1 uncultured Methyloversatilis sp.
TGCCGCGGCACCATGGCGAATCCGGAGCGGATCCGGGGCACGGCTGACAAAAAGGCGCCGCCCGGCAAGGACTGACCTGCCCGCGCGTCGCTTCTCGATGTGATCGAAGAAAACCCGGCGTCGGCAGGACGGCACCCGACGGCCATCAGCGCTCGCGCATGCATTCCGGATTTGTCATTACTTAGGTAATATGTTGCCGATGCTTGGAAAAAAGCCGTTTACCTTGCGACCGCGACAGAAAGCCAGCCAGCGGTTCGCTGGCAGCAGGAACGCACAATCGTGATTGCCAATCACGACCACCCCGATTTCGGACAGCATTGGCTGGACAAGTTGTTGGGGCGCCTTGGTTTGCCGGTGCATGCCAGTCAGCTGACCTTGCGGGAACATGTGCAGTTGCGCATCGGGTATGCCCTCCAGGTCGCCACTATCGGCAGCTGGCTTTTCTACCTGATGCTCTATGGAGTCATGGGCGCCTACCTGAGTACCGTGACTTGTTTTGCCGTCGGCGTCCTCCCGAGTGCCTATGCGCTGTTCAGGCTTCGTTCCGGCGGTAGCGCCGTTTCCGCCGGGCTGATCTCCTGCCTCGCCAGCGCTACCGGATTGTTCCTGACGACCTTCATGACGGGGGGGATCGAGTCCCCCGTCACCAGGTGGTATGTCGCCTTGATCGTCGCAGCCTTCATGCAACTGGGCCTGCGCCTCGGCCTGTTCGTTACGCTCTACTACATCCTGCTGATCCTGGCCATCATCTTCAGTGTTCCGCTGCATGAGAACCGTCTGTACGAACTGCCGTTCCCGGCAGGCAATGTCTGGTATATGTATTCGAGCTACATCGCCTCGGGCCTGGTCTCGGCCGCCGTCATCGCACTCTACGTCAGGAATTTCGAGCAAGCCTTCCGCTTTCTGCAAGAGGCCGAGAACAAGGCGCTCGCGGCCGCCCGCTCCAAGAGCTCGTTCCTGGCCAACATGAGCCACGAGATCCGCACGCCGATGAACGGCGTGATCGGCATGGCCCATCTGATCCGCCGTGGCGGCCTGTCCCCGAAGCAGGCTGAGCAGATGGACAAGCTGGAAGCCGCCAGCGGGCACCTCCTGGGCATCATCAACGCCATTCTGGAACTCTCCAAGATCGAAGCCGGCAAGTTCACGCTTGAGGAAACCGAGATCTCGGTCGACCGCTTGCTCGGCAACATCGTGTCCATGCTCCAGGACCGTGCCCATGACAAACAGCTGCAACTGACCACCCGAATCGGCGCCCTGCCGCCCCATCTGCTCGGGGACCCGACGCGGCTCCAGCAGGCGCTGCTCAACTACGCGAGCAATGCCGTCAAGTTCACCGAGCGGGGCCATGTCGCCCTGCGCGTCAACTGCCTCGAAGAGGATCAGGAACGCGCCCTGCTGCGCTTCGAGGTGGAAGACAGCGGCATCGGTATCGCACCCGAAGTCATGCCCAAGCTGTTCACGGCTTTCGAGCAGGCGGACAACAGCACCACCCGCATGTACGGCGGCACCGGCCTTGGGCTGGCCATCACCCGAGTGTTCGCCCAGTTGATGGGCGGGAATGCGGGGGCGGAAAGCACACCCGGGGTCGGCAGTACTTTCTGGTTCACCGTCAGGCTGAAAAAGGGGGCAAACCGTGGGGACACGACGGCGGTCGTGAATGCGCAGTCCGCCGAGGAAATCCTGAAGCGCGACTACGCGGCAACGCGCATCCTGCTGGTCGAGGACGAACCCATCAATCGCGAGATCGCCCGCATGATGCTCGAAGACGCCGGGCTGGTCGTGGCTACCGCCGACAACGGCCGGGAGGCGCTACAACAGGCCGAGCAGGACAATTACGCGCTGATCCTGATGGATATGCAGATGCCGGAGATGGATGGAATCGAAGCGACGCGGCGGATTCGCAAGCTGAGCAGGCACGCCGACACCCCGATTCTCGCCATGACGGCGAATGCGTTCGCCGAGGACAAGGAAAAGTGCTTCGCCGCGGGCATGAACGACTTCATCGCCAAGCCGGTGCAGCCGGAATTGCTCTATGCCAAGCTGCTGAACTGGATGACGAAACGTTTTCCCGAGGCGGGTGCCAGACATGGCAAACCCGGGCTGCCGCCGCCATGACCGGCATTGCCATCGTGACCCTCCTGCTGGCCATGGGCTGCGGCTGGCTGTTCCGCAACCTGCTGCTGCGCGTGCTGCGGGAGCGGCACCCCGACGAATTCGCGGCGCTGGGGCAACCCACCAGCCGGCAGCTGGCGTCGCTCTCGCCGAAATTGCATGAACTGCATCTTCGGTTCTGGAAGTATTTGTGGGGCGGCAGGGTTTTCCAGGTCAGGGACAACCTGGTTGCGCTGCTCGCCGTGGGCGCCCTGCTTGCCGATGCCGCGCTGCTCGTCGGTGTCGCGATCTTTCTGTGGCTTGCCGGCATGGGGCAGCCGTCCTAGCCGGCCGCGCGGAGCGCCGACTTCCCGAAAGCCGGTTGCATCCGCCGGCGATGTGCCGATAATCAGGAACCGCAATCAGGAAACTCACACCATGCGCCTCCTCCATACCATGCTCCGCACCGGCGACCTCGACCGGTCGATCGACTTCTACACCCGGGTGCTCGGCATGCGGCTCCTGCGCCGCAA
>CAYYHO010000293.1:0-2625 GCA_964471725.1 uncultured Methyloversatilis sp.
CGAGGTGTGGCTGTCGCCGCAGACCACGGTCATGCCCGGCAGCGTCGCGCCGTTCTCCGGCCCGATGACGTGGATGATGCCCTGGTTGGCGTGCTTGAACGGGAAATACACCCGCGCGCCGAAATCCCGGATGTTCTGGTCGAGCGTCTCGACCTGCAGGCGCGAGATCGGATCCTTGAGGCCGCTGTCGGGATCGTCCCAGTGGTTGGTCGGCGTGTTGTGGTCGGCGGTGGCGACCACGCTGTCGGCGCGCCAGGGCTTGCGGCCGGTCAGGCGCATGCCTTCGAAGGCCTGCGGGCTGGTCACCTCGTGCATCAGGTGGCGGTCGATGTAGATCAGGCACGTGCCGTCGTCTTCCTCGCGGACGACGTGCGAATCCCAGAGTTTGTCGTAAAGCGTCTTGCCGGTCATGGCGGTTCTCAATTAAAGAAATGGGTAAGGGGGTGGAATATACGGCATCGGGGCAAACGATTCAGGGAGCGGGCGCAAGCCAGTTTTCCGTGACCACGCCGGGATATTTGGCAAAGTCCTTGGCATTGTTGGTCACCACCGTGAGCTTGAGCGACAACGCATGCGCGGCAATCAGCTTGTCAAGGTGGTCTTTCTTGCTGTCGCGCGTTGCCAGCCGGATGGGGCCGTAGGCGCTGCCGGCGGCCGTATCGAACGGCGCCACCGGGATATCCTCGATCAGACTGGCCAGATTGCCGCGCTCCCGCGCCGGGTTCGCCGACACGGCAACGCCGTATTCCAGTTCGGCATAGGTGATCGCGGACATCACCACGTCGCCGACGTAACACTGCGCGAAGCGCCGGGCAACCTCCTCCGGCTGATGCTTCATCAGGTAGATGCACATGTTGGTGTCGAGCATGTAGCGCGGCATTACAGTTTGTCCCGCTCGGCCTGCCGATGATCGCCACGCCCTGCGGCCATGAAGTCCGGCGAGAATTTCGCGAACTTGGCCAGCACACCCGCGAGCGGCCGGCGCGCTGGCCGGATCCGCAATTCGTTACCGACACGCTCGATTTCCAACTCGATCCCGGCGCGCTCGAAAGCCAGTTCGGCCGGGATGCGCACGGCCTGCGAATTGCCGTTCTTGAAAGCCCGGGTAGTGTGCATTTTGCAGCTCCATCGATGAATGTACGATGGATGTACTTTAGCAAACCAACTGCCAAACGTAAATACGCAGATGTACATCATCATGCTGGTACTGCTGAAACCCGACGCTGAATGTCGGCTTTCATGTGTCACGTAAGCCGCTATTTCAAGCGTCCGCGACCTTGGCTTTCATGCGTTTGCCCTGCGGTCGTCTCCCGGCGTGCCAGCAGGCCATGAACCAGCAAGGCCGTGGCGACCAGCAGCGCCAGCAGGGCGAGCAGCGCAAGAGCGATGCCGATGGCCTTAGCCACGTGCCGCCTCCGCCGCACGCCTGTCGCGCGCCGCGTTGCGCCGTCGCACCTGGCCGCGCCACCACAACCAAAGGCCGGTAAAGGCAAGGAAAACCCAGGTCGCGCCGAGGAGATCCGTCCAGATCCATTCGTGCTGCTTGCCGAAAAATGCCTTGCCGGTGTGCAGGTCGATCATCAGCTTGCCGAGCGTGATGCGCTCCTGCTGCGCAGCGCCGATCGGGATACCGGCCAGTGCGGCGCTCAGGCCGGGAATCGCATCCCACTGCCGGCCGTCGCGGCTCGCGAGCAAACCGCGCTCCTTGAGGGCGACCGCCACGCGGCCATCCCCCAGCAGACTCGCATCCCAGGCATCGCCCTCGAGACTCCTGCCCCAGCCGGCGCCATTCCCGATCCAGACACCCTGCTTCGTCGCCACCACCATCCCCCAGGGCGCCGCGGCCATGCCGCGCACCGGCACCCCGGCCAGGGCATCAACGGCTTCGGCGCGGCCGGCATCGAACCGGAACAGGCCGTGCTGCGTGCCGATCCACAGGCTGCCATCGGCGCCCGACAGGCTGCTGCGCACATCGGGGGTGCGCGCATGGGGCTGCCCGGCATGGTAGCCGGGCAGCCAGCCGACGTAGCGCGTCATGTCCACCAGCTCCAGACCCAGGGATTTCTTGTGGGACAGGAACAACGTGGAAAGCCCGACGATCAGCATCGGGACCAGCAATATCACCGCCACCCAGTTGTGCCAGTCGCGGGCCTTGAGATTGAGCTTCACGAAGGGCCGTCTCACCACTTGCCCTCCAGCGCGACGAAGAAGGCGCGGCCGCCGCGTTCGGCTTCCTGCGTGAATTTGGTCTTGCGGCCGAGCGTGTCGTACTCGTACTTGTCCTTGTCCTTCGCCATGTCGAGCAGGTTGGAAGCGGTGAAGCGCACTACCAGGTCTTTCGACAGGCGCTTCATCACGTAGAGGTCGAGCAGCTTCTGCTCGGCCTCGTCGTCCGGCTTGAGCGGTTCGGTCGGGTTCTTGAGGAACTTCGGCGCGTAGTTGTAGTTGACGCCCCAGGCCATCTCCCAGCGCGGCAGCTGCCAGTCGAAACCGACGTTGTAGACGTAGGGCGGCTGGTCTTTGATGCGGGTGATCTGGCCGGTGGTGGCATGCTGGATTTCCGAATACAGCCGCGTGTAGTTGAAGCGCAGCATCAGTTCCGGCAGGCCGATGACATCCAGGCGC
>CAYYHO010000294.1:0-2621 GCA_964471725.1 uncultured Methyloversatilis sp.
CGGCAAATGGCGAGAGTCTCTTTTCGCCTTCTCGAATTTGCCGGAAATATTGCCTCAAGTTTCCCCTGGGCCAGTCCGTTAGTGAGGTCATCGGGGGCGAGGTGCCTCCGGAAATCTGATAACTGACCCGCCTAGGAGACCCCAAATGGCACAAGTAATCAACACCAACATTTCATCCCTCAACGCCCAGCGCAGCCTGAATGCCTCACAGGGCACACTGGCTCAATCCCTGCAGCGCCTGTCTTCGGGCCTGCGCATCAACAGCGCGAAGGACGACGCCGCTGGCCTGGCGATTTCCGAGCGCTTTACAGCACAGATCCGCGGTCTCAACCAGGCGGTCCGTAACGCCAACGACGGCATTTCGCTGGCGCAAACCGCAGAAGGCGCACTCGGCACCATCGGCGCCAACCTGCAGCGCATCCGCGAGCTGGCCGTACAATCACGCAATGCCACCAACAGCACTACTGACCGTGCTGCACTGAATACCGAGGCTCAGCAACTGAAGGCCGAGATTGACCGCGTCGCCTCCACGACATCGTTCAACGGCGTCAAGCTGATTGACGGCAGCTTTGTTTCACAGGCCTTTCAGGTTGGCGCAAACGTCGGTGAAACAATTTCGGTTTCCGGCATTGCCAATGCGCAGAGTGCAGCCCTCGGCAGCTCCAGTATTGCCCAGGTCACTGGCAGCGCAGCTACTACTTTCACAGCCATCACTGCTGGCGACTTGACCATCAACGGGGTCAGCATTGGCGGCATTGCTGCCGATACCAATGCTGCAAACCGCGCCTCGAGCATTGCCAATGCGGTCAACTCGTACTCAGCCCAAACCGGCGTCTATGCGACGATTCTGTCCTCAGCGCCCGAGCAAATTGTGCTCACCAATTCGGGCTCAGTGCCCGCCACCACGAGCATCGTCATCGCCCTTGCCGGTACTGCGGACACAGCAACCACTGGTCTGACCGCCGCCACTAGCGGTCCGGCGACCACAACCGGCTTTGCTACACTGGATGTTTCGAGCATTGCTGGCGCCGACACGGCAATAACCACGATGGATGCCGCACTGGCTGCCGTCAATACCGCCCGCGCCACACTGGGTGCAATCCAGAACCGATTCGAGTCGGTTGTTTCGAACCTGCAAGCCACCTCTGAAAACCTTTCGGCTTCGCGTTCGCGCATCCAGGACGCCGACTTCGCCGCGGAAACCGCCAACCTAACCCGCAACCAGATTCTGCAGCAAGCCGGCGTGGCGATGCTGGCCCAGGCGAATGCGCTGCCGAACAACGTGCTGACGCTGTTGCGCGGTTGATCGGGACGCAGTCAAGCTAGGTGAAACAGGGGGGAGGGGCTGAGGCCCCTCCCACACCACAGGCAAGGAGTCGGACATGAGCATCACATCCGTAGGCAGCTTCGGCAGCGGGTCGCCGCAGCCGGCCGCCCCCCAGAGCGGGGGTGCGTCCGCGCAGCAGGCCGCCCGGCCGGAGGTGCAACTCCAGGCCCCGCCTAGCCAGCCGCCCCCGCCACCGCCAGAGCGCGCCAAAGTCGAGCAAATCGTCAAGGAAATCAAGCAGCTGGTGGATCCCATCGTGGCCAACGGCTTGAACTTCTCGATCGACGACAGCACGGGCAAGACCATCGTGCGCATCACCGACGGCGAAACCGGCGAGATGATCCGGCAGATTCCCTCCGAGGAAATGCTGGCCATCGCCGAATCGCTCGACAGGATGCAGGGGTTGTTGTTGCGGCAGGAAGCCTGAGCGTTCGCACAGAAACAAAAGCAGTTGCAGCAAATCGGAATACCCGCCCGGCGCAAGCCGGGCGTTTTTTTGCTTAGAAAAAAGAGCGGCCGGAGAGATTCGTTGTATTACAATGAATACGTGTATCACTTCATGGATTGCGGAGATTGTGTGACATGGCTACTTCAATTCGTCTTTCCCCTGAAACCGAGCAAAGGCTTGACTACCTGGCCTCCTATACCGGGCGCACGAAGTCCTATTACCTGCGCGAAATCATTGAGCAAGGCATCGAGGAACTGGAGGACTACTATCTGGCGGCAGACGTTCTCGAGCGCGTCCGCAAAGGCCAGGAAAAGCTGCATTCCGCTGCAGACGTGAGAAAAGACCTTGGCCTGGAAGATTGATTACACCGACACGGCCAAAGGGCAACTGCGCAAACTCGACAAGCAGACGGCGCGGCGCATCGTCGATTTCATGGACGAGCGCATCGGCAACCTGGAAAACCCGCGCAGCACGGGCAAGCCCCTGACAGGCCCGCTAGGGGGCCTCTGGCGCTACCGGGTAGGCGATTGCCAGGTGATTTGCGACATTCAGGATGGCGCATTGCGCGTCCTGGTGGTGTTGGTTGGTAACAGGCGGGAGATTTACAGATAACAGCAGAAGCAGAATAGGAGAGGCTTGCTGGCGGCGTGCCGGTTATCGAAATCAAATCATCCAGCTAATCAGCGTCTGACAGGATGCAGGGTTGCTGTTGCGGCAGGAAGCCTGAGCGTTCGCACAGAAACAGAAGCAGTTGCAGCAGAAACGGGAAACCCGCCTCGCGCGAGCTTGGCGGGTTTTTTTCGGCTATTTATCAAGCAGCGAGTTTGCTATCGATAGCCATCAACC
>CAYYHO010000295.1:0-2603 GCA_964471725.1 uncultured Methyloversatilis sp.
TGCGTGTCAAGGGGCTGCTCCAACACACACAAAGGAGGTTGTGTGTTGGACTGTGCTCAAAATGTCTCAAGATTTTAGAAGAGATCCTGCCCTTCGACGATATTGATGATTTCCGGGAAAGTCATGGTCGCGGGTCTGCGCCCGCTTCCTTCCTGGAGCGTGCGGAGGATCCCCACTTCTTTGAGTTGACGTAAGAGGGTCATGAGCGTGTTGCGTTGAATGCCTGTCTTTTCGAGCAAGACCGAGGACGTAAATACTGGTTTGTCGAAAATCGCGTCAAGCAAGGTGAATTGGTAAACGTCGCCATGTTCCGCTCGCGTGCCCTCGATACGTGAAGAACGTTCCGCTTCCTTGGTGGTCATGGGTGAAAGCAGTGCCGCCGGGTTGATCAATCCGGCGAGCAACCCATCATATCTCGCCAGCGCTGTTCACATTGTCGTTGTAGCACCAGTTTTCATTGCCGGTGTTGTAGGGTGGGTCGATGAAGATGCAGTCCACCTTGCCCGCGTAGCGGGGGAGCAGGGCTTTCAGGGCGTGGAGACCCAAGTTTGACAGCAATATCGAGCTTATCCTTTTAAAATCAAGCTATTAGCTTGTCAGCGACACCCTGAGTTTACACTACATTCGCTTTTTCTCCATGTGTCGGGATCGGCGGGACTCCCAGGGCACGCAGGATCTTTTTCTGCGCGTCCGTGGGGCGGCTGGGAGTCATCAGCTTCTGTTCTCCGACCATGATCTCCCCCATCTTGATCTGACGCAGAAGGCGGATGGCTGCTGGTACAGACACTGCCATTTCCTTGAGCTTGTTCCGCATCCAGCGTTCCAGCTGCAATGCAATCACGCAGACAAACACATGCGCCCGGATGCGCTCCTCGGTCCAGTGATACACAGGGCGAAGCTCCAGAGTGCTTTTGAGCGCTCTCCATCCCCGTTCAATTTCTGCAAGCTCTTTGTAATGTTTGATAATGTCTGCACATGGCGCATTCATATCAGTGGTTTCGAGAAGCAAGACGCCATCTATCTTTTCCTCCCAAGCCCTGCGCTTCCTGTCGGCCTTTACGATGACTTGATCCTGAGTGAGTTCAACTTTGAACAATGAGAGCAAACCCTTGTCACGCAGGTAATCCCTGACGCGGTCGTATTGACCCTGTGGGCTTGGCTTGCGACCCTTGCCGGATCTTGGGGCGAGAACTTCCCGGATCTTTGCGTCGACCTTGGCAAGGCGGTCCTGGCGGTTCGCCTTGGTTTCGGTGGCAATCTTTGGCGAGTAGGCCATAACGAACCGGACTCCGCCGCGAATTTCCTCGACAATCTCCTCGTCTTGTCCATCAAACGAAATCTTAAGACACAGGGCATCGATCACGCTCCGAGCCTCCTCTCCGCGTCGCAACGGATGCGCCACAATGAAGCCGAACTCCTCGGCCAACAACGTCTCAAGATTTTGGTCCGAGAGCATCCCTCTGTCCCCGACAAACACCACGCTACGCAATTTGATGCGAGTCTTCAGATCCTTTACCACCTCGACCACGGTGGTCTTATCCACGGTGTTGCCCGGAAATACATGATGGCAAAGCGGGATGCCGTCTTTGCCCATGACCACGCCGATGGTGATTTGGCGCCGATCAAACCGGCCATCGCGGCTGTATCCGAAGCGCCGAATGTCATCTTCCACCAGCGACCGGTCTCCGTCGAACCATGTGGAGGTGATGTCATAGAAGAGCAAGTCGCCTTCCCATTGCGACTTGGGCATGAAGCGCTTGGCGATCAAGGGCTCCAGGGCTTCCTTTGCATCCAGCAGTCTGTCCATGGCGCGAAGGAGATGATGGTAGGCCGGGCGGTGTTGCTCAAATCCTGAAAGCCAGACTCCTTCCAGCCAATCCAGTAGCGCCAGTTTGGAGCAAGGCTCGCAGAGACCATTGACGACCAACAACTTGATCAGTTCAGCATAATCCAGCCCGGCCCCGGTCATTACTCCAGCGCGGGCCAGGGTTTTAGAGAGTCCCAGGACCTCCCAGAGATGCTGAACCGCATGAACATGACCGAAATCCCGCGCAAATGTAAGGAGCGGCGGCCCGGTCTGAACCGTATCTCGACCGAGAGCTTTCTGGAAGCCAGCGATGAGTCGCTCGACCTGGTCTTCGCCCAAACTCTCGATGGTGCCGAGATGAGCCAGAATCCGTGTACGCGGAGACCCGCCTTTCTCAGGATCACGGAAAGACTCCGCGATCTGAAGATGGCGGTAGACTTTGTCGCCTCGTTTTTGCTTGGCTATTCGTACAAACATGAACTACGGATATCTCAAATATCAAACAATAGCAATGTTTAAATCGTTTATGTACGTACTACAAATTGGGTATCAAAAAACAATATAGGTCATGAATTCAGGGTGTTAGTTTCAGGCCGTTGTCAAACTTGGGTTGCCGCGCTTCCTGCGGTCGCTCGCAATGAAGCTGTTGTTAACCCGTCATTGCGAGGAGTCTTCGACGAAGCAATCCAAAGTATTACATTGTCTAGTCGAGTTAGAAATCGAATTAAACCGGATGAGCCAAAAGTCCGCCTCAGGGCCGCCCTCCCAGATCGCGCATCAGTCTGACCACGGCCAG
>CAYYHO010000296.1:0-2597 GCA_964471725.1 uncultured Methyloversatilis sp.
GCCGACCGCCTGGTGCAACTGCCCGAAAAAATCGATTTCAAAACGGCCGCCGCGATGATGCTGCAGGGCATGACAGCGCAATACCTGTTGCGCCGCACCTATCGCGTGCAGCCGGGCGACACCATCCTGATCCAGGCCGCGGCCGGCGGCGTCGGCCTGATCGTCTGCCAGTGGGCCAAGGCGCTGGGCGCCACAGTGATCGGCACGGTTGGTTCGGAAGCGAAAGCGGCCCTGGCCAGGGCGCATGGCTGCGATCACCCGATCATCTATACCCGCGAGGACTTCGTCGCGCGGGTCAGGGAAATCACCGGTGGCACCGGCGTGCCGGTGGTTTACGACTCGGTCGGCGGCGACACGTTCATGAAGTCGCTCGATTGCCTGCAGCCGCTGGGCATGATGGTGACCTTCGGTCAGTCGGCAGGTCCGGTGGCGCCGGTGGATACCCAGGAGCTCGCCAAACGCGGCCCTCGTTGTTCACCTATGTAGCCAAGCGCACCGATCTGCTGCAAAGCGCCCGCGAGCTTTTCGACGTGGTAACGGATGACCGGGTGAAGATCGAGGTCAATCAGACCTATGCGCTCAAGGATGCGGCACAGGCGCACAGCGATCTCGCCGCCCGCAAAACCACCGGCTCGACCGTCTTGCTGCCCTGATCATCGTGCGTAGTTTCCTGATCGCCAATCCGAAAGGGGGCGTCGGCAAAAGCACGCTGGCGACCAACCTGGCGGGTTGGCTGGCAAACAGCGGACGCCGCGTGATGCTCGGCGACATCGACCGCCAGCAATCGTCGCGCGCGTGGCTGCAGTTGCGCGCCCCCCATCTGCCCTATATCGCCTCCTGGGACATCAGGCCCGGCGAACCCGCACGGCCGCCGCAGGATGCCACGCATGTCGTGCTCGACACCCCGGCCGGACTGCATGGCAAGAAACTGGCCCAGGTGATGAAACTGGTCGATTCTGTCATCGTGCCCTTGCAACCTTCGCTGTTCGACATCCTGGCGACGCGCCATTTCATCGATGCGCTGCTCGCCGAGAAGCAGGTGCGCAAACACAATGTCCGGATCGCCGTAGTCGGCATGCGCGTCGATGTGCGCACCCGTGCCGCTGGCGAGCTTGAGCGTTTCCTGTCGACCACCGGCTTGCCGGTAATCGCCCATTTGCGCGATACGCAAAACTACGTGCAAGCCGCTGCGCACGGCATGACCATCTTCGACCTGCCGGCCTCGCGCAGCGCCCAGGACCGGGAACAATGGCAAGCGATTCTGAACTGGCTGGAGCTAATTTGACTTGCCAATGACAACCGGACGAAGTCAGAACAGCCCATGCACCATCTTCGCCAGCAGCAGCAGGATGACGCCGGCAAAGATCTTTTTCAGCGTCGCCACCGGCAGGCTGTGGGCAGCCTTTGCGCCCAGGGGGGCTGTCAGCATGCTGGTCACGACGCAGGCGGCCAGAGCCGGCAGGAAAACGTAACCGAAGCTGGCGGGGGGAAGATCGGCGGCGCGCAGGCCGCCGACCAGATAGCCGGCGGTTCCGGCCAGGGCGATCGGCAAACCGATCGCTGCCGAAGTACCGATGGCCTGGTGCATCTTGATGTTGCACCAGGTCATGAAGGGGACCGAGAGCGAACCCCCGCCGATGGCGACCAGCGCCGACACGGCGCCGATGACACCCCCCGCCAGATACATGCCCACCGCACCCGGCAGCTGGCGCGAAGGCTTCGGCTTGACGTTCGCCAGCATCTGGAAAGCGACATAACTCATGAACACGACAAAGAATATGGCCAGCGGCCGGGTGGGCATCAGGCTGGCGAGTTGCGCCCCGGCGAAGGTGCCGATGACGATGCCCGGCGCGATGACCTTGACGATGGGCCAGATCACGGCGCCGTGACTGTTATGGGCGCGCAAACTTGAAATCGAGGTAAAGACGATAGCCGCCATCGAGGTGCCAAGCGCCATATGCATGACGTGTTCCACCGGAAACCCCTGGGCGGCAAACATCAGCGCCAGCACCGGCACCATGACCGCGCCGCCGCCGACACCCAGCAAGCCCGCAAAAAAACCCGCCACAGCACCCAGCGCCATGTAGCCCAACAACCAGATCATTTGACCAACCTCCTCACAACGTAGTCCCATTCTGCCGGGTCAACCGGGGTAATCGACAGGCGATTGCCCCGCTGCAGCACGCGCATGTTGGCCAAGGCTTCGTGCTGGCGCAGTTCCTCCAGACCGACGAGACGGGTTTTACGCAGGACGCGTACATCCACGTTTACCCAGCGCGGGTTTTCCGGGGTGGACTTCGGGTCGTAATAGGGGCTGTGCGGATCGAACTGGGTGCGATCGGGATAGGCCAATTTCGCCACCTCAGCCAGCCCGGCGATGCCCGGCTGCGCACAGGACGAATGGTAGAAGAACACGCCGTCGCCAATCTTCATCTGGTCGCGCATGAAGTTGCGCGCCTGGTAGTTGCGCACCCCCCACCAGTCGACGGTCCGGTTCGGCATGGCCAGCACGTCGTCGATGCCGACGACGGAAGGTTCGGACTTCATCAGCCAGTAGCGCATGTCAGCCTGTACCCGTTTGAACCACCCGCGCATTC
>CAYYHO010000297.1:0-2590 GCA_964471725.1 uncultured Methyloversatilis sp.
CAGGCCGGGTAGGCGAGCACCGGAGCATAGCCGCGCCGGTTGAGGAAGATCAGGCTCTGTTCGCCGTGCTGCAGGCGCGCGGCGATGGCGGCGATCAGGGCGGCGGAAAGTCCGTCCTGCAATTTTTCCTTGCGGGTATCGACGAGGCCGACTGCCGGCATGGCGGCAGCGACCGCACGCGCGGGCAGTTCGAGCAGGGTGTAACGGCCGGCCTCGCCGCCGGGCCGCCCCAAGGCGGGGTTATCCAACGAAGCAGAGCCGCGCAGCGGCGAACACCCGTCACCCCCCCGCGAGGGGGGGGGTGGGGGGGCGGGCCTTGCTTGCGCATGGTGAAAGCTTTCGAGTGACGGCGTCGCCGAGCCGAGCACGATGGGTATGTTGCGCTGTTTGGCGCGGAAGATGGCGACATCGCGCGCCGAGTAGCGCAGGCCCTCCTGCTGCTTGAAGGAGGCGTCATGCTCCTCGTCCGCGACGATCAGCTGCAGGCGCGGCATCGGCATGAATACCGCCAGCCGCGTGCCGAGCACGATGTCGGCTTTGCCCTCCAGCGCGGCGAGAAAGCCGCGCGCGCGCGCGGCATCCCCCACGCCGCTGTGGGCCGAGACGACCTGCGCGGCGGGGAAGCGTGCGCTCACCCTGGATTCGAGCTGAGGGGTCAGCGCGATCTCGGGCACCAGCATCAGCGCCTGGCCGCCGCGCGCCAGCACCGCCGCGATGGCCTGCAGGTAGACCTCGGTCTTGCCGCTGCCGGTGACGCCGTGCAGCAGGAAGGTACGGAAGGTATTCGCTGCGCCGATGGCGGCGATGGCGGCGGCCTGGTCGGCGGTTGCCACGTTGCCGCTTGCCGCCGTCCCGCCAGCGCCGACTTTTTGCTTGGGGATGCGCGGCAGCCGGCCTTTGCGCAGGAGCGGCGGCAGCGCGAAGGCGGTGACCTGGCCGAGCGGATAATGGTAGTAGCGGGCGCAGAAGCCACAGAGCTCCAGCCAGTCGGCGGGCAGCGCCGGCAGGCCGGCGACGAGCGCGGCGTCCTTCAGTTTTTCCGCCGGTATTGCGCTGTCGGCCGTAACGGGGACGGCGACGACGACGCCGATCCTGCTGCCCCGTCCGAAGGGCACTTCGACCAGCCGGCCGACCGGGTCGTCCTGCTGCCGATCGGCCAGCCGATAGTCGAACAGGCGCGGCAGGGGTACATCGAGGGCGATCTGCAGGATGGTCACGAAGATTCGAGTTGGCGACGCTCTTTAAAGTGATTCTTTGTTAGTGGCCATAATCGCTTGGCGGAAAAGCGGTTTTTTTGCTATTCGAGGCTTGTGGGTAACTTTGTGAATAAACAGGCCCGAATCCCGGAGCAAACACGCGTACCTAGAGCCAAAGCCATACAAATGTGGCGCCGCACAAGTTATTACACATTAAAAAACAGCCAGTTGTGATTTGGACAGTGCTGGCGAGCCAATTTTCGCCATGAATTCATGGAGATCAATGTTCTGTGAGTAAGTCAACTTTTTGTGCTGCTTGGAAAGCCAGTGGCGATGGGGCTTTGCAGGGTGGGCAGGCGCACAGGGAAGCTACAGCAGGATTACAGCAGCCACTAAAAATTTTTATGGCGATGCACGGTGTCGACCAGAACGGACACGTGCTCGGGCGGAGTGTGCTGGTTGATGCCGTGGCCGAGATTGAAGACGAGGCCGGTGCCGGCAGGCTGGTCGCCGGCATAGCTGTCGAGGATGCGCGCAGCCTCGGCAGCGATTGCCTCCGGCGTGGCGAACAGGGCCATCGGATCGAAATTGCCCTGCAGCGCCACCTGGTCGCCAACCCTGCGGCGCGCCGCGCCGATGTCGCAGGTCCAGTCGAGGCCGACGGCATCGCAGCCGCAGCCGGCGATGTCTTCGAGCCACTGGCCGCCCCCCTTGGTGAACACGATGCAGGGCACGCGTTCGCCGTCGTGGGTTTTCTTCAGGCCAGCGACCACCTGCTTCATGTAGGCCAGCGAGAATTCCCGGTAGGCGGCATGGGAGAGCGCACCGCCCCAGGTGTCGAAGATCTGCACCGCCTGGGCGCCGGAGTCGATCTGCGCGTTCAGGTAGCCGGTCACGGCCGCCGCGTTGACGGCGAGGATGCGGTGCAGCAGGTCGGGGCGGCTGTAGAGCATGGTCTTGACGGTGCGGAAGTCGTCCGAGCTGCCGCCTTCGACCATGTAGCAGGCGAGCGTGAAGGGCGAGCCCGAAAAGCCGATCAGCGGCACCGAGTTGTCGAGGGCGCGGCGGATTTCCGCCACCGCATCCATCACGTAGCGCAGATGGTCGTAGGGATCGGGCGGCGTCAGGTCGCGGATCGCCCATTCTTCGCGCAGGGGCCGCTCGAATTTCGGCCCCTCGCCTTCGGCGAAATAGAGGCCCAGCCCCATTGCGTCGGGGACGGTGAGGATGTCGGAAAACAGGATGGCGGCATCGAGGTCGTAGCGCGCCAGCGGTTGCAGGGTCACCTCGCAGGCGAGGCCGGGATTCTTGCACAGGGCGAGGAAATTGCCGGCGCGGCGGCGCGTCTCGCAGTATTCCGGCAGGTAGCGGCCCGCCTGACGCATCAGCCAGAG
>CAYYHO010000298.1:0-2571 GCA_964471725.1 uncultured Methyloversatilis sp.
CCAGTCGCTTCACTCGGACCCGGCAAACAGCACCGGTCCGGTGAGCTCCACGTTGGCGCAGACAAGTGCAGGGCGGCTTTGCCGCCAGAGCGCAGATAAATTAAAAAATACAGAGACGGCGTTAATATTGATTTCATCGTGAATACAAACGACCCTATCATCATCAAAAATTCATGGCTCATATATCAAAAGAATAAAAAAACAACAACGGCTATGTCTGCGCCAACGATGCGATAGCAATGAAAGTTGGAGAGGGAATAGAGCAAGCACGAGGAGCCCTTACCTTAGAGGAGGCAAGTCATCATGAGCCTGCGCCTTCGCGATGTCACGAACGATGACCTGCCGCTCATCGAGCAGTGGCTGCATGCGGATCATGTGCGTATTGCTTGGGGTGATCCCGGCACGAACTTCCGGCTGCTGAATGAGCCACCAGCCGACGGGAATTGGCGGGCCATCATCGAGGCGGATGGCCATCAAATCGGGATCGTGCTGTGGCAGCACCCCTTACGCGAGGAGCTCGACGTGGCCGGCCTCGCTGATATTCCGACGAGCGTGATCGACATCGATATCATGATCGGTGAGTTAGATGCGCTGGGACAGGGGCTGGGGGCGAAGGCGATAAGCTTCGTCGCCGAGGTCGCGTTGTCCGATCCAACGGTGACGTTCGTGATGGCGTGCGCCCGGTTGGACAATCTGGCCTCGCAGCGGGCTTTCGCCAGGGCGGGCTTCCGCAAGGACAGGGAATTCGACGACGTCCCGAACGGACTGCACGTGCTCATGGTGCGTCACCGTCAGGAAGGGCAGGTCGCATGAACCAACCCGGGCCTCGCTTCTGGGAGGTCTTCTTTGAGGTTTACGAAAACCTGCCCCGTCAGGGACCCGGCAACCGTACTTGTGCCGCCAGAGCCCTTGTTCTGTGCCGTGAACTTCGAGAACGCCCTGCGGTTCTCGACTTGGGGTGCGGAGTTGGGGGACAAACCCTCCAGCTCGCCGAACTGACATCGGGTTCCATCGTGGCCATCGACAGCCATGCCCCGAGCATCGAACGACTGAAGGCGGCTGTTGCAGAGCGTGGGCTTTCGCAACGCATTATTGCCATCGTTGGGAATATGGCCTGCCCGGAGCAGCCGCTTGGATTTTTCGACCTCATCTGGTCGGAGGGCGCACTCTACAACATCGGACTGCGGGATGCCCTTCGCGTCTGCCATGGCTTGTTGCGACCCGGCGGCTACCTGGCTTTCACCGATGCGGTGTGGCGTCAGGAGAATCCACCTCCCGAAGTCAAGGCCGGGTTCGATCTGGATTACCCGACCATGGGATGGGTGGATGATGATGTTGCAGCGATACGGGAATGCGGATACGAGCTCGTTGGACACTTCACGCTGCCTGATCAAGCGTGGTGGGACGACTTCTATACACCTATGGAAACGCGTATTGCCGAGTTGCGCAGCAAATTCGCCGGCGATGTTGAAGCCTTGGCCATACTTGACCATCTCGCCGAGGAGCCTGAATTGCACCGCCGCCATTCCGCCTTCTATTCCTATGAGTTCTTCGCAGCACGCCGCCCTCTCGGCAGTCCCATCCGGAGATGACTGAGGCGCGCTCGAAACGGGTCGCCGGGACTGCCCGGTGAGGGTCAGTCCCGGCTCCCACACTTCCGGACGGTACCCCCCGCCAGTTCATCGGCATGCTGGGCGCACACATGTCCCGCCAGAAGGACGCCGCGAAGCACGGTGCCTCTGCGGGTGGTCGTTGGGGCTTTCGAAATACATACTAATGGCCATACATCGGCACTGCCATCGAGGCCGGCAGTGGCAGGCTCTGTACATGGAGATGGCGCGGCTCGAGTGGGATTCGGCCAAAGATTATTTAGTGCGAGCGCGCGCAGCGCCGCAGAGGCTGTGGGAGATTGGGCCTGCGCGACGGCGGACCAAGACGCTACGCTGATCGAAAGCCACAAGCGCACCGCCACGACCACCGACGAAGGATACCGGGGGTATCGGCCGATGTTGGCGATATGGGCCGACGCCGGACTGATTTTGGCGGATGAGTCCCAAGACGGGAATGTCGCGGCGCAGATGGAGCCGTTGCGTTGTGCCCGGGCGGCGGTTGCCGCGCTTCCGACAACCGTTACACGACGCTATTTTCAGGGCGACAGTGCCTGTTACGCATGGGGCCTGATGCATTGGCTCAATGACGCCGCGCGCGCCGAAGAGCCCGACGGGCTGATAGGCTTTGCGATCAGAACTGGATTTCGTTCCCACGGAGCCCTGCGAGAAGAAGGGTCGTCAGCCCCTGCGCTATATCGGGATTCGTTTGATCAAGCCGCAGGGAGAACTTTTCGCGGATGGCACCGACCGGCAGCACTTCGCGGTGGTCACCCACCGTATTGAAGACGGCGGATGGCTGGTGAACTGGCAGCGTCAGAAAGTCGGCACGATTGAACAAGCCCACGATCAACTCAAGAACAGCTTGGGGGCCGGCCACATGCCCGGCCAGAAGTTCGGCGCCAACGCTGCCTGGCTCCGCATTGCGTGCATCGCCTGCAACGTCATTCTCGCGCTCCGGGCC
>CAYYHO010000299.1:0-2562 GCA_964471725.1 uncultured Methyloversatilis sp.
GGGCCATGCCCGCGCGGCGGCCGGTGAGCACTTTGTGGGCGTAGGTCTGGTGGCCGACATCCCAGACGAGGCGATCTTCGGGCGTGTCGAAGACATAGTGCAGGGCGATGGAAAGTTCGATGGTGCCCAGATTGGAGGAGAGGTGCCCTCCCGTTTTGGCTACCGATTCGAGCAGGAAAGCCCGCAACTCCTCCGCCAGCGCAGCCAGCTGCTCGCGGGGCAGGCAGCGCAGTTCTGCGGGATCGGAAACGGCATCAAGTAGCGGGTATGCGGTCATGCTCAAAAACTTCGGTCAACAATAAAATTGGTCAGGTCGTGCAGGCGCATGGTATCGGCATTGCAGACGTCCAGTGCCGCATGGGCTTCTTCTCGCAAGCGCGCTGCCAGTGCTTTGGCGCGTGCGATGCCGAGCATGCTGACGTATGTGGGCTTGTCCTGCGCGGCATCCTTGCCGGCAGTCTTGCCCAGCGTAACGGTGCTGCCTTCGGCGTCGAGAATATCGTCCACCACCTGGAACAGCAATCCGGCGCGGTTCGCATAGAAACCGAGGGACTGTAATTCGGCCTCATCGGCCGCGCCGGCGTGGGCTCCCAGCAGGACGGCGGCACGGATCAGGGCGCCGGTCTTGTGGATGTGCATGAACTCCAGTTCCTCGACCGACAGCGCCACACCGACGGCGGCAAGGTCGATGGCCTGGCCGCCGGCCATGCCGCGCGAACCTGCCGCTTGCGCGAGGAGGGTCAGCATCTGCATCTGGCGGGCGGGATCGGTTGCGGCGGGGTGTTCCGCCAGCAACTGGAATGCCAGTGTCTGCAGGGCGTCGCCCACCAGCAGGGCGGTGGCTTCGTCGTATTCGACATGGCAGGTCGGCCGCCCGCGGCGCAGCACGTCGTTATCCATGCAGGGCAGGTCGTCATGGACCAGCGAATAGGCATGAATGAGTTCGACCGCACAGGCGGCGACGTCAATGTGCTGTGTTGCGGCGCCCAGGGCTTCGCCGGCGGCATGACACAGCAGGGGGCGCATGCGCTTGCCGGCGCCGAGCACGCAGTAACGCATGGCGCCGTGGAGACGCGGCGGCGCCGTGGTTGCGGGCGGGAGCCAGCGCTCCAGCGTCGTTTCGGTACGACGCTGGATCATGGCCATCCACGAGGCAAATGATTCGTTCAAGAAGATTCGCCCGATCCGGTGGCAGGGGAGGCATCGGCAAAATCGTGCAGGACGCCTTTCTCAAGGATACGGATCTTCTGTTCGGCCTGGCCCAGGGTACTCTGGCACAATCCGAGCAATTGCATGCCGCGCTCGTAGGCGACGAGGGAGTCTTCGAGCGATGCGCCGCCGCCTTCCAGGGTCTGGACGATGCCCTCGAGTTCCTGCAGGGCGGCTTCGAAGGAGGCGGGCGCTTTCGATTTGGTCGCTTTCATGGCGGGGTGTATGGGTTGCCAACCCGTTAAAATAGCCCATGGCGACCGACCCGGTCAAATTGGCTATACTCAGCGACCCTAACATTATGTTTATAACCATAGGCAAGCGACTGTTTTGCCGGGCCACACTCCTGCGGGGTTCGCTGGCGAGCAGTCCCGGGCATGCATTGACGATTTTTTTCCAGAGAACCAGATAGTTCGATCATGACGGACATGCCTTCCCGAGTGAAACTGGCGCCGGGCGACTCCCAGTTGCCGGTCGATTGGTATTTCGACGAGAGGATTTTCGCCCTCGAGCAGCAATTGATCTTCGCCGCGGGGGCCGGTTATGCGGGTCACGAGCTGATGACGCCCGGTCTGCACGACTACCGTTCCACGGAATGGACGGATCACTCGCACCTGCTTCTGCGCAAGGAAGACGGCGTCCATGTACTGTCGAATGTCTGCCGGCATCGTCAGGCCATCATGCTGGAAGGCGCAGGCACGGCGGCAAACATCGTCTGCCCGGTGCATCGCTGGACTTACGATACCGCCGGCCAGTTGAAGGGCGCTCCCCACTTCCCGGCCAATCCCTGCCTCAACCTGTCCCTGCGCAAGCTGGAAAGCTGGCGCGGGCTGCTGTTCAAGGGGCCGCGCTCCGCCACCGCCGACCTGGCCGGCATGCGCGCCGCGGAGGCCTTCGACTTCACCAACTACCGGCTCGATCACGTTGAACTGCACCAGTGCAATTACAACTGGAAGACCTTCATCGAGGTTTACCTGGAGGATTACCATGTAGTGCCGAGCCACCCGGGACTGGGCCGCTTCGTGACCTGCGACGATCTGTCCTGGCAATTCGGCGACTGGTATTCGGTCCAGAAGGTCGGCATCACCTCCCTGGCGAAGCCGGGCAGCGAGGTCTATGCCCGCTGGCACAAGGCGGTGCTCGATTACTACGATGGCAGCCTGCCGCCGCAGGGCGCCATCTGGCTCACCTACTACCCTAACGTCATGGTCGAATGGTATCCGCACGTGCTGGTGGTGTCTTCGCTGATACCGCAGGATGTGTACCGCACCCTGAATGTCGTCGAGTTCTATTATCCGGAAGACATCGCCCTGTTCGAGCCCGAGTTCATCAAGGCCGAGCAGGCCGCCTACA
>CAYYHO010000300.1:0-2560 GCA_964471725.1 uncultured Methyloversatilis sp.
TCTCCGACCGCTGCTGCGGCGAATCCGGCACGCTGGCGGTGACGCGCCCCGACGTGTCCACGCAGGTGCGCTTCAGCAAGCAGCAGGAAATCATGGCCGGCGTGGCGCAGCTGGAAAAAGTCGGCGCTGGCGGGACGGCGAAAGGTGCGGTCAAGCTGCTCACCAGCTGCCCGTCCTGCCTGCAGGGACTCGACCGCTACCGCGAGGATGCGCCGGTCGAGGCCGACTACATCGTCGTCGAGCTGGCGCGCCACATCCTCGGCGAGGACTGGCTAGCCCGCTACGTGAATGCCGCCAACGCGGGCGGCATCGAGCGCGTGCTGCTCTGATCTGAACCCATGGCGTTCCTACCTTCGGTGCCTGACAAGCGCACTGACGG
Organism: uncultured Methyloversatilis sp.; assembly: GCA_964471725.1. GTDB lineage: Bacteria > Pseudomonadota > Gammaproteobacteria > Burkholderiales > Rhodocyclaceae > Sulfuricystis. The sequence continues at coordinate 380 of CAYYHO010000300.1, forward strand.
GGTACTCTGCTCCGCTCATGTCCCCCGCAATCGAGCGCTTGCCCTAGAGAAGCTTTGCCGCGGCCACCGCGGTTTGCCGGTCGATGTCGATCAGCAGCTCGCAATACTCGGTTTGCGCCGCGAGCGGGGTCGGGTCGTCGGCGCAGGAACAGCCGTCGAGGATGCCGCTGAAGAAGACGCCCACCCTGGCGTGGAGCTGCCCGACATCGGCGCTGGCGCCGAGGAACAGCACCGTGATGGCGCCCCCGGCCACTGCGCTGGTGAACGTCAGGGCCTGCTGCAGGGGCAATGCGGCGGCGCATGCCGCCAGCTCCTGCTGCAACGTGGCGGCGAACTCCGGGCTGTCCCAGGCACGCAGCGAGTCCGGCAGGCGCATCAGCATCGGCGCCGGCCCAAAATCTGGATACGGTCGGGTTTCCTGCCCATGGCCTTTCCCCAATGGTCGTGCGGCCAGCATAGCCGAATTCGCGCCCGCCCGTGCTGGCCTGCGCCCGACTTTTCCGCAATGCGCGATCCGCGCGATAATGCAGTCATGCTAACCACCCCTTCCCTGCCTGCCGCCACCCCGCTGCGCCCGCCATGCCCCTCGACCTGAGCACGGCCCAGTTGCTGGGCTTTTTGATGGCCGCACTGCTCATCACGCTGGCGCCGGGGCCGGACAACCTCGGCGTGCTGAGCCTCGGCATCGCGCGCGGCCGCCGCGCCGGCATCGGTTTCGGGCTCGGCTGCGCGCTCGGCTGCTTCACGCACACCCTCTGGGCCAGCCTCGGCATCTCGGCGCTGCTGGCCGCCTCCGCCACCGCCTTCACGGTGCTCAAGCTGGCCGGCGCCGCCTACCTGTGCTGGCTCGGCTGGCAGGCGCTGAAAAGTTCGGGCGCCCAGTTCCAGCCCGGCGCGCAGCGAGTGGCCGACCAGACGCCCTTCGGCGTTTACCTGCGGCGCGGCTTCATCGCCAATGCCATCAACCCGAAGGTGGCGCTATTCTTCCTCGCCTTCCTGCCGCAGTTCGTCAGCGCCGGCAGTCCCCATGCCGCCGCCCAGTCGGCCGTGCTGGGCGTGGTGTTCGCCCTGCAGACCGTGCTGGTATTCGGCCTCATCGGCCATTTCGCCGGCACCATCGGCGCCTGGCTGCAGCGCCGCGCCAGCCTCGGCCGCCGCCTCGACCAGGCCACCGGCCTGCTGTTCATCGGCCTCGGCCTGCGCCTGGCCGTCGAGTCGCGCTGATGCGGCAGGCGGCCGGCAAACTCGCCATCCACAGCAGCGGCTGCGGGCTGTTCGAATTCACCGCCGAACCGCGCGCACCGGCGCGAAGTGGTGCTGCGTCTATCAGGGGAATAATCATTGCGAGTGAACCATGTGCGGCATCGCCGGTGAATTGAGGTTTGACGGCAGACGCCCGGACGCGGCGGCGGTCGAGCGCATGAGCGCGCGCCTGGCGCGGCGCGGGCCAGACGGGTCCGGCCTCTGGCAGGAGGGGCCGCTGGCCTTTGCTCACCGTCGCCTGGCGGTCATCGACCTGTCCGAGCGCTCGCGCCAGCCGATGCTCGACGAGGCGCGCGGGCTCGCGCTGGTCTTCAATGGCACCATCTACAACTATCCCGAACTGCGCATCGTCTTGCGCGACCTCGGCCACGAATTTTTCTCGGACGGCGACACCGAGGTAATCCTGCGCGCCTACGCCGAGTGGGGCGAGGCCTGCGTCGAACGCCTGCACGGCGTGTTCGCCTTCGCCATCTGGGATCGCCGCGAGGCCAAGCTGTTCCTCGCGCGCGACCGGCTCGGCATCAAGCCGCTGTATTTCGCCCACGTCGCCGGCGGCTTCCGCTTCGCCTCGACGATGCAGGCGCTGCTGGCGGGCGGCGGCATCGATACCGCCATCGATGCCATGGCCCTGCATCACCAGTTCACCCTGCACGGCGTCGTGCCGCCGCCGCATACCGTGCTGCGGGGCATCCGCAAGCTGGAGCAGGGCACCACGCTGAGCCTCGACGTGAACGGCCGGCAGCGCGGCCGGCGCTACTGGACGCTGACCGCGCAGCGGCCCAGCCTGCTCAGTTCCTCCGCCCCGCGCAGCGAACCCGAATGGACCGAGGCGATCCACGCCGCCCTGCGCACCGCCGTGAAGAAGCGCATCGAGATCGCCGACGTCAAGGTCGGCGTGCTGCTTTCCGGCGGGCTCGA
>CAYYHO010000301.1:0-2531 GCA_964471725.1 uncultured Methyloversatilis sp.
ACTCACAACCCCCGGCTTAGAAGGCCGGTGCTCTATCCGGTTGAGCTACGGGCGGCCGAAAGGTGTTTCGTTTGGCGGTCTCGGTGGTGCAGGCGCCTGGTCGGGGTGGAGGGATTCGAACCCCCGACATCCTGCTCCCAAAGCAGGCGCGCTACCGGGCTGCGCTACACCCCGAAGAGCGCGCATTCTACTGATCCGCTTTTGGGCGGTCAATGACAAATTCGCTTAAAGCCTGCGTATGCGGGGCGCTGGCAAACCGATCAGCGAGTGATTGAGGGCGGCGGTGGCGGCGGCGTTCCCGCAGGCGGCGGCACGGGTGCAGCTTGCGCCGCAGGAGGCGCGGTGATCCTGCCCGGTGTATATGCAGCGCTCACCGGCACCCGATGACCCTTGGCGTACATGCATTGCACATAGGCGATGTCGTACTGGCGCTGGCTGCCATAGACCGCCGCGCGGGAAGCTTCGGCGCCCGAAGCGCTGCCGACGATCAGGCCGGTACCGGCGCCGACGCCAGCTCCGCGCTGCCCGCCGATCGCCGCTCCGGCCACCGCGCCGATCGCCGTGCCGACGGCGGCGTGGCTCACGGCCGCTCCGCCGGCCACCTGCTCGTGCGACCTGCCGCCGATCTGCTGGAAGGCGAAATCGCGGCACATCATGTCGTCATGACGGAATTGCTCAAAGGTGGAACCGGTTCCCGGCAGGGCCATGACATTGGGTCCGGTCGGCACGCCGGCACAGGCGGCAAGCGCCAGCAAGGCAGCCACGGAAAGTATCGCTCTGGTTCGCATCATGGTTTCTTCCTCATTGTGCAAGCCGGGGGGCGACCTGTTGCCAGCCGCCCGGACAGTGTTTCACATCGGGATAGTAGGCCTGCGCCTCCCGGCAGTAATACCAGTAGCCGGCCTCCAGCACCGGGGCGGCCGGCGCGGCAACCGCCGGCTGCTCGATATAGACGGGCGGCGCCACCACGATGGGCGAGACATAGACGCGCGGCGGGTACGGATAGTAGGCATAGGGAGGCGGATAGCCGAGCGGCACGCCGAAATGGATGCCCAACTGGACCGAACTGCGCGGGTGATGATGCGGCCAGCCCGGCGGCCCGGCCCACGCAGGAACTGAAAGCACGCCCGCCAAGGCCAACATCGGCAGCAACAAATCCCGTTTGATCGCCTTCATCGTCATGCCCTCCAATTCATTCATAGGACAAATCGGGACGCGCGACAGTTTCATTGCGATGCCGCGCGGGCGAAACGATGTAAAAGATTTTTTCCGATGCCGTCCCGTTAGCGCCGAGTTTTTTCCGGCGCTGACGACCGATGCCGGCTATTTGAAGGGGTGGCGCAGGATGATGGTCTCGTCGCGATCCGGGCCGGTGGAGATCATGTCGACCGGCACGCCGCAGACTTCCTCCATGCGCTTGATGTAGGCGCGCGCCGCGGCCGGCAGGCCGTCGAGGGTCTTGACGCCGACCGTGCTGTCCTGCCAGCCGGGCATCGTCTCGTACACCGGTTCGCAGCGCTCCAGCTCGTCGGCGCCCACCGGCAGGATGTCGGTGAATTGGCCATCGAGCTTGTAGCCGATGCAGATCAATTTCGTCAGGGCGATGCGCGTGATGCCGTTCACCCGCGCGGAAAAGCGCACGGCGACGGCGTCGAACCAGCCGCAGCGCCGGGCGCGGCCGGTGGTGGCGCCGAATTCATGGCCCTTGGTGGCCATGTGCTTGCCGGTCGGATCCTGCTTGTCGACCGCATCGTAAAGCTCGGTCGGGAACGGGCCGCCGCCGACGCGCGTGGTGTAGGCCTTGGTGATGCCGAGCACGTAATGCAGCATGCCGGGGCCGACGCCGGCGCCCGCCGCCGCTGCGCCGGCGACGCAGTTGGAAGAGGTGACGTAGGGGAAAGTGCCATGGTCGATGTCGAGCAGCGTGCCTTGCGCGCCCTCGAACATCAGGTTGGCGCCGCCCTTGTGGGCCTCGTAGAGCGCGCGCGGCACGTCGGCGATCATGCCGGTCAGGCGCGGCGCGATGGCCATGGCGTCGTCCAGCGTCCGTTTGAAGTCGACAGTCGCCGCGCCAAGATAACTCTTCAGGACGAAGTTGTGATAGTCGAGGATCTCGGCCAGCTTTTCGGCAAAACGCTTCGGCCGCAGCAGGTCCTGCACGCGCAATCCGCGCCGTGACACCTTGTCCTCGTAGGCCGGACCGATGCCGCGCCCGGTGGTGCCGATCTTCTTGGCGCCCTTGGCCGCTTCGCGCGCCACATCGAGGGCCTGGTGGTAGGGCAGGATCAGCGGGCAGGCTTCGGAAATACGCAGGCGCGCCTCGACGTCGACGCCAGCCTTCTCCAGTTCGTCGATCTCGTGCAGCAGGGCATCGGGGGCAAGCACCACGCCATTGCCGATGTAGCAGATCACCCCTTCGCGCAGGATGCCCGAGGGCACCAGGTGCAGCACGGTCTTCTTGCCGCCGATCACCAGCGTGTGGCCGGCGTTGTGGCCGCCCTGGAAGCGCACCACGCCCTGGGCGCGGTCGG
>CAYYHO010000302.1:0-2530 GCA_964471725.1 uncultured Methyloversatilis sp.
AACTGACCGTTGGATCCCATCTTCCCGATGTCGCCGCTGTGTACCCAGCCGTCGCGCAGCGTCTGTGCGGTCAGTTCGGGTTTGCCCCAGTAGCCCTGCATGACGAGCGGGCCGCGGCCGACGATTTCGCCGGGCTGGCCGGCCGGCAGGTCGCGGCCGGCTTCATCGACGATGCGCACGCTGGTGAATACCGGCGGCACGCCCACCGAGCCGGCCTTGCGCACGGCGTCGGTCCTGTCGAGGATGGTGACGAAGCCCTCGGTGAGGCCATACAGTTCATGGAAGCGGCCCGGCAGCAGCCGGTTGAGCTGCTCCTTGCGCGTCTGCGGCAGCGGCGCGCCGAGCGAGAGGATCATCTGCAGGGAGGCCAGTCGCGCGGCATCGAATTCCGGCGCGTCGAGCAGGGCGGCGATCTGCGCCGGCACCACCATGATGTGGGTGACCTTCTCGCGGGCGATGGTGGCGAGCATCGCGGCGGCATCGAACTGGCGGTGCAGGATGTAGGTGGCGCCGAGGTGGAAGGCCGGCATCAGCGTGACGAAGGCGCCGTTGAAGACGATGGCGCCGGTGTGCAGCACCACTGATTCGGGCGTCATGCGCCAGGCCGGACCGAGGGTCAGCGCGTAGTGGCAGCGCACCCGGTGGCTGTGCATGATGCCCTTGGGCAGGCCGGTGGTGCCCGAGGTGTACATGATGTTGAAGAGGTCGTCGGGCGTGACAGCGGCACCCGGCGGGGCGTCGGCGGAGGCAGCGGCGCTCAGGGCGGCATAGCTCGCCCAGCCGGGCAGCTCGGCATCGGTCAGCAGGGTGCGCGCTTGCGGCAGTGCGGCGCGCGGCAGCACCGGCGCGACAATCGGCAGCAGCGACTGTCGGGTGACGAGGCAGACGGCGCCGGCATCGTCGAGCAGGCCGGCGAGGCCGCTGCCGGTCAGCAGCGGCGACAGCGGCACGACGACGGCGCCGATCTTGGCGCAGCCCCAGTACAGTTCGAGCAGTTCGAGGCAGTTCGGCAGCAGGGTGGCGACCCGCTCGCCCTTGCGGATGCCGAGCGCCCGCAGCAGGTTGGCGGTGCGGTTGCAGCGGGCGTTGAAGCCGCGGTAGTCGATGCGTTGCCCGTCGAAGATGACGGCGGTGGCATCACCCCGGTAGCGGGCGTGATGGTCGAGCAGGGTGGAGAAATCCATGGCGGGCTTAGGGCGTGTGGAGACCGGGGGTGGGGTGAGCTTGAGACGCGGTTGACTTTCATGCTGCGATACACATCTTGCAAGTTAGCATGTAACTTGCGATCGCACACCCGTCAAGATAAGGAGGTTGTCATGGATCGTCGCCGTTCGCTGCACTGGTTGTTCGGTCTGTCGGCGCTGCCGCTGCTGGGCGCCGGCTCGACGCAGGCAAAGGACAAGTCGGCTGCCGTCCTGAAGAAAACCAAGGCCGAATGGGCGGCCCTGCTGTCGCCGCCCGCTTATCGCGTGCTGTTCGAGGAGGATACCGAGGCCGCCGGCAGCAGCCCGCTGAACAAGGAAAAGCGCGACGGCACCTTCGTTTGCGCCGCCTGCAACCTGCCGCTGTTCGACAGTTCGACGAAATACGAGAGCGGCACCGGCTGGCCGAGCTTCTGGGCGCCCTTGCCGAATGCGCTGGGCACCAAAATCGATTTCAAGCTGATCCTGCCGCGCACCGAGTACCACTGCAGCCGCTGCGGCGGTCACCAGGGCCACGTCTTCGACGACGGCCCGCCGCCGACCGGCAAGCGCTACTGCAACAACGGCGTCGCGCTCAAGTTCGTGCCGCGCGCCGACAAGCTGCCGGAACTGCGCACATGAAAAACAAACCGAAGCCGGGCGGCCTGGCCGCCATCCTTGCCCTGACGCTGGGCGGCGCCGGTTATGTCGGTGGCGTCGTCGGCGCGCAGCCGGCCACGCCCGCCGGCAGCGTGACGGCGACGGCGATCTTCGCCGGCGGCTGCTTCTGGTGCGTGGAGGCCGATTTCGACAAGCTGCCGGGGGTGCTGGAAACCGTCTCCGGCTACACTGCCGGCAGGACGCCGAATCCGACCTACCAGCAGGTCAGCGCCGGCGGCACCGGCCATACCGAGGCCGTGCGCGTGCGCTACGACCCGGCCAAAGTGACCTATCGGCAGCTGGTCGAATACTTCTGGCGCCATATCGATCCGACCGTCAAGGATCGCCAGTTCTGCGACGTCGGCTCGCAGTATCGCAGCGGCATCTACTGGCAGAACGAGGACGAGCGCAGGATCGTCGAGGCCAGCCGCGATGCCCTGCTGAAAAGCGGCAAGCTGAAGGAAATCCATACGGAGCTTGCCGCTGCTTCGACCTTCCATGTCGCCGAGGAGTACCACCAGGATTACTACCTGAAGAATCCGCTGCGCTACAACTACTATCGCAGCGGCTGCGGCCGGGACAACCGGGTGCGGGAAATCTGGGGCAGCAAGTAGGTGGCGGCCTTGAAAGGCTGTTAGGGCGTGTTCACATTCAAGCCAACCAGACGAATGCACACGCGAGATGAATAA
>CAYYHO010000303.1:0-2526 GCA_964471725.1 uncultured Methyloversatilis sp.
CGTAGAAGACATGGCCTTCCTTGTGGATCCAGGCCAGGTTCTGGTTGGCATCGCAACCGGTGACCGGGCCCGAACCGAACAGGGAAGCCACCTTGCTCTTGCCATACCAGTACACCGCAACGGAGTGGGCTGCGTCGATGACGCCCTTGGAGGTCGCCTCCATCACCTCGAAAGGCTTGACCACGGAGCCGGCCACCAGATAGTCGATGCGCAGACGTCCATCGGCGATTTCGTTGACACGTTTGACGTATTCTTCGGCCATCTCGTTGAAGACGTCCTTGGCGCCCCAGGCGCCCTGCATCTTGATCACCACCGGCGACTGGGCGACCGAGATCATCGGGAATCCGGCAAGCGAGGCGCCGGCAGCGCCGCCGACGGCCGCCTTGAGAAACTTGCGGCGTGCGGGCGTTGTTTCCTTGACTATGGGTTGATTGGTCTGCTTTTCTAATGCCATATTTCTCTCCTCTTGGTACGTGGGTAAAACCGGGAAATCGACGGGCTCGGAGCAGTAACCTGCACCAACCTGCCGAATCTGCGACAACGACTCGGTTGCAGCACGCAGCATGTCAATTTCTGCCAGGCATCATGCCCAACCGATGGGACATCAGTTCTGCCAATTCATGGATGGTTTTGACGGCGAGATTGTTCTCGCGGATCGCGCCAGCCGTTTTCATCATGCTGAGAGCAACGGCAGCCACCGCCTGACGCCCGGTGGAATCGAACACGGGAGCGCCATAGCAGCACATGCCCTCGCGGGTTTCCTCATCATCCACTGCGTAGCCGAGCCGGCGGACCCCTTCAAGGTCAGCCAGCAAGGATTTCAGGCTTGCGTGACTTCTGGCAGTCAGACGTTCAAGCTTCCTGCCGCGATACAACTGGCGCACGCCGGCATCCGTCATGGTGCTCAGCAGGGCTTTGCCCGAAGCCGTGCAGTGGGCGGGCAGGCGCATGCCTATGCGGTAGGCGAGGGAAAATGGCTGGCTGCCGTTGCGGCACGCGACATAGACGACATCCGTGCCATCCAGCACGGCAAGCACAGACGAATCTTCAGGCAATGTATGCAGGGAATCCCAGGCGCGGCCGAACTCCTGGGCCAGGTCGGTACGGGCCAGATAAGCGTGCGCCAGGTCAACCAGGTGCGTGCCGAGATGGTAGGTGCCGTCCTCGAAACGGGTCAGCAAACCCGTCTGGACGAGGCTGGTGCACAAGCTCAATACGCTGCTCTTCGGCAGTTCCAGCGCATGGCTCAGTTGCGATAGCGCATAGGGATGGCGCGACGCCGCCACGACATCCAGCAAGCGTGCGCCCTTCAGCACCGACGGAACTATCGCTTTCGGCAAATCTCTCTCCTCCGCTCCCCGAATTGCTTGTGCCTTCACATCGCGCAGCACCCAGGAAGTCATTTTTATCTGTCCCGAGTATAAACGCTACCTCTTGCCGAATGCAGAAAATTCAGATTGAAGGATAGCGTTCGTATATATGAACGTTTCTGCCGCTATTCGCCATGTACTGCCCTGTACGGCAAACCGCGATACTTATGCGCTTGCCCGCCAGATGGCTCCATGCATTACTATTTTGCTGAAACGTCAGTGAAGCGGATAGCCGCCCCGCCATTTCCCGTGCGTCTGGAAAGACCCGCATAACAGCAAATGTCCCGGACCGAAATCGATAATCGGACAAGGAATCGAGCATGACGAAGACTGCCAGGCAACAGACAGACGGCCAGAACATCAACCCCAAGCTGCTCACCGGCCACGACATCTTCCTGTTCAAGGAGGGCACCCATGCCCGCCTCGCCGAAAAACTGGGCGCCCACCTGATCGGCAGCGACGGCGAAAATGGGGTCGATGGCGTCGCAGGCGTTTACTTCGCGGTATGGGCGCCCAATGCAGCAGCAGTTTCGCTGATCGGCGACTTCAACGGCTGGGACAACAAGGCCAATCCGCTGGACGTGCGCCAGGACGGCTCGGGCATCTGGGAAGTCTTCGTGCCGTCCATCGGCAGCGGCGAATGCTACAAGTACCACATCGTTTCACGGGAGCGGGGATACCGGGTTGACAAGGCCGATCCCTGCGGCGTTTTCAGCGAAGTCCCCCCGCGCACCGGTTCCCGCGTCTGGGACCTTGGCTACACCTGGAACGACGGCGACTGGATGGCGCGGCGGCGCGAGGCCAACGCCCTCGATGCGCCGATTTCCATCTACGAAGTGCATCTGGGTTCCTGGCGCCGGGTGCCGGAGGACAACAACCGTTCCCTGAGCTATCGCGAGATCGCCCCCCAGTTGACGCAGTATGTGCTCGAACACGGTTTCACGCATGTCGAACTGCTGCCGGTGACGGAGCACCCGTTCTTCGGCTCGTGGGGCTACCAGACCACCGGCTATTTTTCACCGACCGCGCGCCAGGGCACGCCGCAGGACCTGATGGCTCTGATCGACCAGTTGCATCAGGCCGGCATCGGCGTGATCCTCGACTGGGTGCCGTCGCATTTTCCCGGCGACGAACACGGCTTGGCCTTTTTCGATGG
>CAYYHO010000304.1:0-2517 GCA_964471725.1 uncultured Methyloversatilis sp.
CCTATTCGGCCATCGCCCACATGGGTTTCATGCTGCTCGCCCTGATGAGCGGCGTGGTCGGGCCGGACCGTCACTACGCCCTCAACGCCTACAGCACCGCCATGTATTACGCGGTGGCCTACGTGATCATGTCGCTCGGCGCCTTCGGCATGATCCTGCTGCTGTCCCGCGAGGGCTACGAAGCCGAGCACCTGGAGGACTTCAAGGGCCTCAACCAGCGCAGCCCCTGGTTCGCCGCCGTGATGATGATGATCATGCTGTCGATGGCCGGCGTGCCGTTCTTCGTCGGCTTCTTCGCCAAGTTCTCCGTGCTGGTCGCCGCCGTCGATGCCGGCTACATCGCGGTAGCCGTCGTCGCGGTGATGTTCTCGCTGATCGGCGCCTTCTATTACCTGCGTGTCGTCAAGCTGATGTATTTCGATGCGCCGGTCGATGCCGCGCCGATTACGGCCAGCCTCGACATGCGCTTCCTGCTCACCGTGAATGGCCTGGCGGTGGCCTTGTTCGGCCTGTTCCCGAACGCGCTGGTGTCGCTCAGCACCTACGCACTGCTGCGTTCGCTGTAATACCCGCTGTAATCCCTTTCCCTGCCGCCCCCGACAGGGAGGGACGCTCAAGTTGGCGACCCGCGGGCCGTTATGTAAGCCATGCAACACGGCCTGCAATTCGAAAATTACTCGCTGCGTCAGCAACTGGAAGCCTTGCTGCACGCGGCGCGGCAGAACGAAAGCAAGCTGCGCCGCTTCGACCGGCTCGAACAGCGCCTGATCGGTTCCCGCTCCCTGGCGGAGTTGTTGCAGGTCCTGCTGGCCGACTACAAGGCGGCCTTCGACATCGAGTTTGTCAGCATCGCCCTGCTGGACCGTGAATACGAGGCGACGCGCATCCTCGAGTCCAGTGCGGACGGCCGGGCCTGGCCCGGCCTGCTATTGCTGCAAACGCCCGAACTGCTGGAACGCCTTTATGCCGATGGCTGCATCACCCATCTGAGCGCTTTCGACGCCGAACGCCACGGGCCCCTGTTCGCGTTTGCCGAGCAGGCCATTGCTTCGGTCGCCCTGTTGCCGCTGATCCGCCATGGCGAACTGATCGGCAGCCTGCAACTGGGCAGCAGCACCGCCGAGCGCTACGACGCCGCAGTGGGCACGAATTTCCTCGACCGCCTGTCGGCGGTCGTCGCCATTTGTCTCGAAAGTGCCCTGACGCAGGAGCGCCTGAAGCGGGTCGGCCTCACCGACGGCCTCACCGGCGTCGAAAACCGCCGCTACTTCGAGCATCGCTGCCTGATCGAGATCAGCCAGGCGCGGCGCCACCGCCAGCCCCTGGCCTGCATGTTCCTCGATATCGACAAGTTCAAGCGCATCAACGACAGCTACGGCCATCAAAGCGGCGACGACATCCTGCGCGGGGTGGCGGGCGTCATCCAGTCCCAGTTGCGGGCCGGCGATACCATTGCCCGCTATGGCGGCGAAGAGTTCATCGTGCTCCTGCCGCAGACAGCCGCCCTGCATGCCCTGGAAATCGCCGAACGCATCCGCTGCGCCGTCGCGGCGCGGATGTTCCAGGCCCAGTCTGGAAAAGAAGTCCCGGTGACGATCTCGATCGGCCTCGCCATGCTGCCTGCGGAAGGGCTGGCAAAGGACATCCCGGCCCAGGCGGCCCAGCTGGTGGCCGCTGCGGACCAGGCCTTGTACCAGGCGAAGCATGAGGGCCGCAATCGCGTGGTGAATGCCTCCTCTGAAGCAGACCGTCGGGAACGAATGCCGTGGCGGAGCGGGGGGGCGCAATGGCTCGACCGGCTGCTGCGTCACTTTCGCGTCGCCTTACCTGCGGCACTGCGTTAGCCCGGGTTGGCTTCGGTTTTTCCGGGATAATTGCGTCCCGTCCATCGACTAGAAATCCCAATGTCCATCCAGTGGTTCCCCGGCCACATGACCTCGGCGCGCAGAAAAGCCGCCGAGACCATGGCCCGCACCGATGTCGTCATCGAGGTGCTCGACGCCCGCCTGCCCGAGGCAAGCGCCAACCCGATGATCCGCGAACTGCGCCTGGCGCGTCAGCGCCCCTGCCTCAAGCTGCTGAACAAGGCCGACCTGGCCGATCCGCTGGTGACGCAGGCCTGGCTCGACCATTACAGCCGCCAGCCGGGCGTCAGGGCGGTAGCCATTTCCTGCAAGAAGGCGGGCGACGCCGCCCGCGTGCCGGCGCTCTGCCAGCAGCTGGCGCCGCACCGCGACGACAACGTCAAGCCCTTGCGCATGATGATCATGGGCATTCCCAACGTCGGCAAATCGACGCTGATGAACGCGCTGCTCAAGCGCCGCATCGCCGCGGTGGGCGACGAGCCGGCGGTGACCAAGAGCCAGCAGAGCTTCGATCTCTCGCTGCGCCAGACCCTCATCGACACGCCGGGCCTGATGTGGCCGAAGATCGAGCACGACAGCGACGGTTACCTGCTCGCCGCCAGCCACGCCATCGGCCGCAACGCGGTGATCGACGAGGAGGTTGCCACCTTCC
>CAYYHO010000305.1:0-2515 GCA_964471725.1 uncultured Methyloversatilis sp.
TCAGCGCCTTCATGATGTTGGCCTTGTGCACCACCGTGACCTTCTTGCGGCCCTGCCGGACGGCGTAGTCGAAGGCGAAGCGGCAGATGCGTTTGCAGCCCTGGCGGGTGTTGACGCCGGTGGACATGCCCACCGCGTGCGGGTCGCCGTCGATCGGGATGAAGTGCTCGTAGCCCATGTAGAGGCCTTCGTTGTTCTCGCGCACCAGCACCAGGTCGATGTTGTCGTAGCGGCCGCCGGGCACGATGGTCTTGCCGGGGCGCAGGTTGGCGTAGAGCTTGAACTCCTCGCGCAGGCGCACGTTGGAAGAGCGGTAGCCGCCGCCGATCGGCGTTTCCAGCGGCCCCTTCAGGGCCAGGCGGGTGCTGCGGATGCTCTCGATGCAGGCCGGCGGCAAGGGGTCGCCGCAGGCGGTGACGCCGCCCAGGCCGGCCACCTGGCGGTCCCAGTCGAAGGGCGCGTCGATGGCATCGAGGACTGCCAGCGTGGCCTCGGTGATTTCCGGGCCGATGCCGTCGCCGGGAATCAGGGTGGCGGGTATTCGGGTCGCTGCGCTCACGGGCTATCCTCCACTGGTTGTAATCGTCAGTGGATTCTACCGGGAGGCGCGGGCCTCAATGACTGCTGCCGAAAGACGGGTCGTGCGTGCCGGGGGGCAGGGGCAGGCCGGCGATGCGGCTGGCCTGGGCGACCGGCCCGCGCGGGAACAGTTCATACAGGTGGCGCCGATCGGTGTGGTCGAACAGCTTGTGCTCCAGTTCCCTCAGCAACTCCCGCGCATTCGTCTCGTTGCCATGGTTGCGGAAATGGTTGCGCAGGTGGAAGATGACCAGCCAGTGCTCGTCTTCGAGCACCAGGCCCTCCCGCTCGGCCAGCCGCGCCGCCAGCAGGGGCGACCAGTGTTCGAGTTCATGCAGGTTGCCGTCCGGATCCACTTCCGCCAGTCTCTGGTTGCCCAGGTGCTTGTTGATGTCGAGCATGGGACTCTCCTTACTCAGGTACATGCTTCGTGGATAGCACAAATATCCGAGTAATCAAGTCAACATAACAGCAACGCCAGGCTGGTTATCCTGGCGTTGCGCGACACGCCGAAAGGGATTATTCCTTGTCGTCGCGGCCGCGGCGGCGCGAATCGCCCCTGCCTTCCGTGTTGGCCGGGGGTCTCTCGTCGCGCTCCATGCGCGGAGCGCGATCGGTGCGCGGCTCGCCTCTGCGTTCGGAGCGCATTTCAGCACCCTCGGGCGCGCGGCGGCTGTCGCGCTGCTCGTAAGCCGGGCCGGGACCGCGTCCCGGGGCCGGGGCCTGCGGGGGCGGTTGCATCACCTGGCCGGGCATGGGCGCCGGGACGTTGGAGCGCTCGATGCCCGGCGCCGGCATCGGGGTCGGCGCGGGCATCGGTGTAGCCGCGGGCATCGGTGTAGCCGCAGGCGCCGGCATGGCTCCCGGTGGGGTGCGGTGATCCGGCCTGCGCTCGTCACGCTCGAAAAATGGACGGCCATCGCGCTCCGGCATGCGCGGCTGTTGCATCTGGGGCGCTTGCTGGACTGGCGCGGCGGGCGGGACGATGATCGTGGTGGAGCGCTCGATGCGTGGCGGCGGCGGTTGATAGCCGCGCGGCTCGAAGCGTCGTTGGCTGTCCTGCTCCCAGCGGCCGCCATGCTGGTGCCAATGTTCGCCGCGGCGTTCCCAGCGATGCGGCACCCAGACATAACCGGGGCGCGGCGCTTCCCAGCGGCCGGATACCCAGACGTGGCGCGTGCCCACCCAGTTCCAGTAGCCGGAAATCCAAACGTAGCCCACGGCGGGCGGGCTGCCGTAATACTCGTATATCGGCGGCGGCGGGGCGACGCGCACCACCGGCTGCTCGTAATAGGGATAGTCGGGACCGGGCGGCGGATAGGTGGCGCAAGCGCCCAAAAAGACCGAAGTGGACGTCAACATCAAAGTCAGCAGCAGCTTGCGCTTCATGGCGCGATCCCTTCACAGTGGTTGCGGTTTGTTCAAGGCGGTACGTCGATAGCGCAATTAACGCATGTAGGAATCAATGGATAGACGCCGCAGATAAAAAGTTACAAAGTGGCCCGCTATCCGCTGTTGCGCAACCCCGCCGAAACCCCGTTGATGGTGAGGTGAATGCCGCTGCGCACGCGTTCGTCTTCGCTCCAGGGCGGGCCGGAGCGGTGGCGGCGCATCAACTCGATCTGCAGGTGGTTGAGCGGGTCGAGGTAGGGGTAGCGGTTGCGCATCGAGCGCCGCAGCAGCGGGTTGCCGGCCAGCAGTTCGTCCTGGCCGGTGATGGCCAGCAGGGCTGCGATGGTGCTGCGCCATTCGGCCTTGAGGCGCGCAAAGATGGTTTCGCGCAGGGCGGTGTCCTTGACCAGGCCGGCATAGCGCTCGGCGATGGCGAGGTCGGTCTTGGCCAGCACCATGTCCATGTTCGACAGTAGGGCGCCGAAGAATCCCCATTCGCGGTACATGGCCTGCAGGCGGGCGAGGCCTGCGTCGCCATGGGCGG
>CAYYHO010000306.1:0-2504 GCA_964471725.1 uncultured Methyloversatilis sp.
GAGGGCGACATCACCGATTTCATCGAACTGGGCGATGCGCGCATCTTCGGCGCCCACAACCCGAATTGCGCGATCTTCCGCTTCGAGCGCGGCCGCCATACGCGCCGCCTCAACGATGGCCGCTATTTCGCCCTGGTGGATGGCCAGCTGATGTTCCTGCGCGGCGACTACCGCCTGCCGCTCGCCGAGCTGTTCGACGTCAAGGTCGGCGCGGTCTCGGGGGCCGACGAGATCTTCGAGCATCCGGAAGGCAACGCCGAGTTCGTCTGCTCGAAGACGGTGGATGATGGCCGCACGCGGCGCATGATCTTCGGCACGCCGCATCCTCATCTGGAGGCGCACAAGGAAAAGTTGCTGGCGCGGCGCGTGCGCCCCTTCGACGAGAGCAACTGGTGGCACTGGGGCCGGCTGCACCATGCGAGCACCTCACCGCGCCTCTACGTGAATGCCAAAACGCGCAGGGAGCGGCCGTTTTTCCTGCATGATTGCCTGAACTACGACGGCTCGGTGCTGGCACTATTCCCCCGGGTGGCGGGGATGGACCTGCGCCTGGCCGCCGAACTGCTCAACGATGCGGTCGATTGGGAAGAACTGGGCTTCGTCTGCGACGGTCGCCGCCTGTTCGCGCAGCGCACGCTGCAAAATTGCCTGCTGCCGCCTGTTTTCGAACAACTGCTGAAACCCCGCTCATGAACCTGCGCGACATCAACAGCATCGCCCTGATCTGCAAGGAGAACAGCCCCGAGGCCAGCCAGGCCCTGCTGGTGCTGCTGCAGCATCTGCGCCGGAGCAAGGGCGGCAGCCTGACCCTGATGGTCAAGACGGAATGCGCCGAGGCGATCGGCATGCCGGAGCTGGCGGCGGATTTCGACCGGATCGCCACGAATGCCGATGTCGCCATCGTCGTCGGCGGCGACGGCACCCTGCTGAATGCCGCGCGCCACCTGGCGGAACACGACGTGCCGCTGGTCGGCGTCAACCAGGGACGGCTCGGCTTCATGACCGACATCTCCCGTGCCGACATGCTGTCAGCGATCGACGGCCTGCTGGTCGGCGAGTTCAGCGAGGACCGCCGCCTGCTGTTCGATGCCCAGGTCCTGCGCGGCGGCATGCTGGTCTTCCAGAGCCTGGCGCTCAACGATGTGGTGGTGAACAAGAGCGAGCTCGGCCGGCTGATCGAAATGGAGGTGCGCGTCGATGGCGAGTTCCTCTACGTGCTGCGCGCCAAGCCGGCTTCTCCGCAAACATTCGCCTGGCACGACACGCCGACCGGCTCGACAGCCTATGCGCTGTCGGCGCAGGGCCCGATCCTGCATCCGACCGTCGCCGGCATCGCGCTGGTGCCGCTGTGCCCGCATGCCCTGACTTATCACCCGATCACCATCGCCGATTCGAGCCGCATCGACGTCACCCTGCTGACGCCCGGTGACGCCCGCGTCCATTTCGACGGCCAGAGCCGTTTCGACATCCTGGCCGGCGACATCGTGCGCGTGCGGCGATCCAGCCATGCCATCACTCTGCTGCATCCGCCCGGTTACAGCTATTTCGCCATGCTGCGCGAAAAGCTGAACTGGAGCGCCACGCCGCGCCACAACTGAGCGGGGCCGCCGACAGCCATGCTGCTGCGCCTCGCCATCCGCGATTTCGTGATTGTCGACCGGCTCGAACTCGAGTTCGCCGCCGGTTTCGGCGCCCTGACCGGCGAAACCGGCGCCGGCAAGTCGATCCTCGTCGATGCCCTGTCGCTGGCGCTCGGCGAGCGCGCCGACGCCAGCGTGGTGCGCAACGGGGCGGACAAGGCCGAGATCACCGCCGAGTTCGCCGTGGACGCTGCTTCGCCCCTCGCTGCCTGGCTCGCCGCCAACGATTTCGAGACTGACAGCTGCATCCTGCGCCGCATCGTCGATGCCGGCGGCCGCTCGCGCGCCTATCTGAATGGCACGGCGACGACGCTCGGCCAGTTGCGCAGCGCGGCGGACTTCCTCGCCGACATCCACGGCCAGAACGCCCATCACCAGCTGCTGCGGGCCGAGGCCCAGCGTGCCTTGCTGGACGCCCACGCCGACGCGCAGCCTGTCGCCGATGCAGTCGCCGCGGCGCATCGGGACTGGCGCAGGCTGCGCGCGGCGCGCGCGGCGGCCGAGCAGGATGTCGAAGCCAGCGCCCGCGAGCGCGAACTGCTCGACTGGCAGGTCAAGGAACTGGCGGCGCTGGCCTTCGATGCGGCGCAATGGCAGGAAACCGGGCAGGAACAGAGTCGGCTGGCGCACGCCGCCAGCCTGCTCGAAGCCAGCGAAGCCGCGCTGGCCGTGCTGGACGATGGCGATGCCGGGGCGGCAGGGCTGGGCGCCCTGCAGCATGCCAGCGCCCGGCTCACCGGGCTGACCGAATACGACGCGGCGCTGGCGGAAGCGGCGCAGTTGCTGGACGGCGCCCTGATCCAGCTGCAGGAGTCGGCGCTGGCGCTACGGCGCTACCGCGAGCGGCTCGACCTCGATCCGGCG